>NZ_CACVTK010000003.1:44819-210903 GCF_902757105.1 Candidatus Avelusimicrobium luingense | reverse complement strand
AGGTTTGACTCCTAAAGAGCAACGTCAGTTAACTAAGCAGATAAAGGCCCTTACCAAACAAGCAAGGAAAGAAATTCTTAATGCCTGGAAACAAAAAGAGCTGACGTTACCGGAATTACAAATTCAGTATACAGACATTTATAACAATCTGTGGTTACAAATCGAAACGGTGCTTAGTACCTATGTCAAAGACGACAAGCCTTCATCAGAAGTTACCATCAAAGGTATAATGGAAATAGATGAAGACAATGAACTTGGAATTCAATAGGATAACTAAATTCTAAAAAAGCCCTGCTTGATAGCAGGGCTTTTTGGTGCCAAATTTTAATGCAACCCACATTTACAAACGTGGTCTTTGCGGAAGTTTTCCAAACTTTCTTTTTCAAGCGGTTTATATTCGCTGGTGCGGCGGATGAGTTCGTCAAAATCAATCGTGCTGGCGGGGAACATCGGCCCTTCCACACACGCAAAACGCACTTTGCCTTCCACCGTCACACGGCAACAACCGCACATCCCCGTACCGTCTAGCATAATCGGGTTCAAACTGGCATAGGGAGTAATGCCCAACTTATCCATTAAACGCGCGGTAAATTTCATCATAGGAATCGGCCCGATAATAAATCCGGCATTTATTTTTTCGCCGCCGTCATGCAACGCTTGGATAGCGTCGGTTACCATGCCTTTCATTCCGTGTGATCCGTCGTCCGTAGCGCAGACGGTTTTATCGCACAGGGCAGTCATTTCCGGCTCTAAAATCAACAGTTCTTTTGTGCGCGCGCCGAGTACCGCAATCACGCGGTTACCCGCTTCTTTTAACGCGCGGGCAATGGGGTACACTTCGGCAATACCTACCCCGCCGCCGACTACCGCCACAGTGCCGTACTTTTTAATTTCCACGGGAGTGCCAAGCGGCCCGGCTACGTTCAAAAATTGATCCCCTTGGTTAAGCGAATTAAATAGCGACGTGGATTTACCGATGGCTTGGATAATAACGGTAATCGTACCTTTTTCTTTATCCCAATCCACCAGCGTAACCGGCACACGTTCGCCGCCTTCGCGCCCGCGCAAGATGACAAATTGCCCGGCTTTAGCCGATTTGGCAATCAGCGGTTTGTAAATCACAAATTTAACGACTGCACTATTTAATTGTTCTTTGATTAAAATGGTATTTTCTTGCATATTATTTTCCCCCATTGAGATACTTGTTAATACGGCGGGCGGCTTCAATACCGTCTTTCATAGCAAGCAGCACCGTTGCTCCACCGCGGATAATATCTCCCCCCGCATATACACCGGGGATAGAGGTTTTGCCTTCTTCGTCTAACGCTAAAACGCCGCGCTCCGTTGTTTTCAACTGCGGGGTGGTTTTGGCGATAATCGGATTGGGCCGTTGGCCGATAGCCACAATGACCGTATCGGCGGGAAGTATAAATTCCGAGTTAGGAATTTCCACCGGCCGGCGCCGACCTTTGGCATCCGGTTCGCCAAGTTCGTTGCGGGTACATTTAATGCCGGTAACGTGCCCGGTTTCATCTTGTAAAATTTCTTTGGGCGTAATCAGGTAATCAAACGCCACCCCTTCTTCCTGCGCGTGCAATACTTCGGCCGCGCGGGCAGGCATTTCAGCCGCACTTCGGCGGTAAGCCACGGTAACGCTGTCCGGCCCTAAACGCATGGCACAACGCGCTGCGTCCATTGCGCTGTTTCCGCCGCCCAACACTACCACACGTTTTCCGATACGGATAGGCGTATCGGTCTGCGGAAATTTATAAGCCTGCATTAAGTTGACGCGCGTTAAAAATTCGTTTGCGCTATACACGCCAACGGCACTTTCGCCGGGGATACCGAGCATGGTGGGAAGCCCTGCCCCGCTACCGATATATACGGCATCAAATTGTTTTAATAAATCTGCTACCGTTTCGCTGGCGCCGACAAGCACATCGGTTTGAAATTTTACGCCCATTGATTGAACGGTTTTAATTTCATTATCAATTACTTCACGCGGCAATCTAAAAGACGGGATTCCGTAACGAAGCACTCCGCCAAACGCGTGCAAGGCTTCAAAAACGGTCACGTCATGTCCGGCGCGCGCTAGTTCCGCCGCCGCCGCGATGGACGACGGGCCCGAACCGATACACGCTACTTTTTTGCCTGTTTTTTGAGCGCAAACGGGGGCTTGCAATAACCCTTCTTTGCGTGCGGTGTCGGCGGTGTAACGTTCCAACATGCCGATATTGACCGAGCCGAATTTTTCTTTTAACACACAGTTTCCCTCGCAATGTTTTTCTTGCGGACAGACGCGTCCGCAAATAGCGGGGAGCAAACTGGTTTCCATAATTTTAGCAATCGCTCCGCCGACGTTACCGTCTTTTAACAAGGCAATAAACGCCGGAATTTGCACTCCTACCGGGCAGTTGGCCTGACAACGTGCATTAGCACAATGCAAACAGCGGTTGGCCTCGGCTTGGGCTTCTTCTTTGGTAAAAATTTGGGCAACTTCTTCAAAATTCTGCTTACGCACTTCGGGTGCAAGTTGCCGGCCGTTTTGGCGCGGGGATGACGGGTTTGGCATATTTTTTCTCCCTGATTTTTTCCACTGGCAAAAAAAATCTTTTGTTGTATAATATCTATATAACATTATACAAACTAAACAAGGGGGCTATTATGTGCAACAGAAATGCTGAAACCGGACTCGCCGCTTTTTTACTGGGAGCGGTAACAGGAATTGCGTTAGGGCTTTTGTTTGCGCCCGCCAAAGGCGAAACAACCCGCCGCAAACTTAAACGCTGGGCGGACGATACGTATGAAGAACAAAAAGAATATGTATTGGAACACGCCGGCCATGCACGCGAAAAAATCGCCGAACATGTAGAAAATGCGCGTGAAAAAATTGCCGAAGGCAAAGAAAAAGTAATGAAAGAATGGAACAAACGCAAAGACGAAATCTCTGCCAAGTTCCACAAAGAAGAAGAAAAGTAATTTAGCGATACTTTCCCATTAAAACCCCCGACAGGAAACGAATAAACTTTCGTTTTTTGTCGGGGGTTGTTTTATTAGATTATTATAACGTTCTTACAGTCTGCCCTAATACTTAAAATGATTTGCGTGCTGCTTCAAATGCTTTGGAAATACTCTCCGGTTCCGGGCCGGAAGAAACTTTGCTGATAAACATTTCGTGATTAGAAATGGCTTGCACCATATTATCAAACAAAAGCCCACGGTTCACTTCGCGCTCAATGGCGGCGATCACACCAAAAGCATCACGCGGGGCCAAAATATTTTCCACACCGGCGTGCAACATTTTGACGGCACTTGCTTCTTCGTAGCGAAGCCGCGCCGCATGTAACGGAAATCCCATAATACATCCTTTGTAATTAAGCCGCTTGCGAAGGAGCCCCTTAATTACTTTGTCGGACAGACAGGCCTGATTGTCGTTATCTATATTGACAAAAGTCATGTCTGACGGCATAACCGCATCGGTACGGCGAAACAAATTTTTATATGGGATAAACTCGGCATCCTCTAATTGCACCAACGTTTTTAATGCGCCGGATACGCCGGGAAAATACTTTACGCACGTCAGCGCACCCGCATTGGAAAGCCCCGCGAGCATATCTCCCGCCAAGCGCGAAACAATAGCCGGATCATCGGAAATAGATGAAGCCGCATACCCTAAATCTACGATGGGCGCAAGCACCCAATCTAACCCGACCGCGCGGGCCATACGTCCCAGCAAATTACCTTTGCGGTACGCTGCTTCCGGGGAAGAATATTCAACAAGAGCACGATTTTTAGGTAGGGCGGGTGCATCTTTAATTACTTCACTCAAATCGTCTT
The DNA here is from genome assembly GCF_902757105.1 of Candidatus Avelusimicrobium luingense. Classification (NCBI taxonomy): domain Bacteria; kingdom Pseudomonadati; phylum Elusimicrobiota; class Elusimicrobia; order Elusimicrobiales; family Elusimicrobiaceae; genus Candidatus Avelusimicrobium; species Candidatus Avelusimicrobium luingense. The sequence continues at coordinate 207,066 of NZ_CACVTK010000003.1, read as the reverse complement.
TAATATCTGCGCAAAACAGGAGCCGCCCATAAGGAGAAACCGCATTAAGACGTTGCGTCAGTTTTAATGTTTGTGCCGCTGTTCCGCCGTACAAACAAAATCCGCCGACACCCATCCGCGCCAATTCTTCGGCTTGTTTAATATCGCTCTGTCCAAACCAAAATGCAGGGAAAACAATGCGTGCCGGTTTCATAATGGCTCCTTATAAAACAGAAGGGACTAATGCTTCTTCCGTATCTGAAGGTAAAATGGCTACCCCATCGGTTTGTTCATGTGTATCTACTTCCACCGGAGTATCCGCAAGCACTTCGGGGCGTTGGGGTGTTTTAATCCATTGGACAACGGACGGAATCAAATATTGGTTTAACATGTCGTGTGATGTTTTATCGTACGCCGTTAAAAAAGTGACTTTGCCATTTTCCGGCCCCGTCGTTAAATACGCCACATTACGAATAACGCTCGCTTCCAAAAACATTTTTTTATCGGCCGCCCCCGCCGCAATCAGTACATTCCCCTTATATAACCGCATGGCCGGAATAGATAAGACATCACGCACGTTTGCCGTCGGGCTAATCAGGGCCAATAGTGCGGTATCGGGCCAAAATGTCATACTTTTAGCGGCTACATTCGCGCCCAAGCCGGCACCCAAAACGCATAAATCTTCGTCTTTCACACCTTTTTTATGTAAAAATTCTATGGCCGCATCTACATCACGTGTCATTTTGTTAAACGGATTATCCACTCCTTCGCGTTTGAACGACGAGGCTTTCCCGCCGCCGACACTTTGCCCATATCCGCGCAAATCTAACGCTAAATAACCGATTCCTTCCGGGGCGAGTGCATTTTCCAGAGCGGAAAAGGCTTCTTTATTTTTTCCGCCGTCATGCAATAACACAACCGTTTTTTGCTCCGATTGAGCGGGAAGATAAGCCGCCGCTAACGCCCAACCGTCTTTAGTAGATAACGTTACGGGGGTGGCTTTCGGCGCGGCGTAGAGAACGGCTGTGCCAAAAAGCACGCCAAGACAACTGACTAAAATTGTTAAAATTCGGTTTCGTATCATATTTATATTATACCACTAAAACCGCCGTTACTTTTTTCCGTACGCGAAGTCGCCCCAGAATTAAGTATAATAAAAAATAGAGAGTATTTTATGGCAGAAGAAAAGAATATACGTTTTGGCGTTATCGGTGCCGGAAAAATCGGCACATTTCACACACGCACCTTAGCAAAAATGAAAGGTGTTACGTTAGTAGGCGTTTGCGACCCCGACCAAATGCGCGCGCAAAAACTCGCCTGGGAACACAATTGTACCCCCTACACGCACCCCGAAGAATTACTCGGCCAAGTGGATGCGGTAATCATTGCCGCGCCGACTCCGCTTCACCATAAACTCGGCATGTTATTTTTGGAAAACGGCATACACACCCTTGTAGAAAAACCGATTGCCGTGACTATGGAAGAAGCACGCGATTTAATTCAAGCCGCCAAAAAACATGATTTGATTTTGCAAGTCGGACACGTGGAACGCTTTAATCCCGCCGTGGTAGAAGCGCGCAATTACATCAAAGATCCGCGCTTTATTACCATCACCCGCCAAGGGCCTTACGACGGGCGCATGGCACACATCAGCGTAGTGCTGGACTTGATGATTCACGATTTAGATTTACTTTACACCTTGATCCCCAGCGAAGTTATTAACGTAGAAGCCGTGGGACTTAGCGTGTTTTCCCCACACGAAGATATTGCTAACGTGCGGTTGCATTTTGAAAACGGTGCCGTGGCCGACATTACTGCCAGCCGCGCCAGTTTTGAACGCGCCCGTTTTATGCATGTGTTCCAACCAGACGGTTATGTTTCCGTAGATTTTATGAACGCACGCGTTAAAACGTACCGCAAAGAAAAACCCGTTGTTAATGCCATGAGCGATTTAACGGTTAATTATCCTAAAGTAGAGAAACAACTTCCCATTACGTCTGAAATTTTACACTTTATGGATTGCATCCGCACCGCCAAAACCCCCGCCCCCAGCGGAGAAAAGGGTTCTAAAGCGTTAGATTTGGCGTTGCACATTTTAGAAAAAATGAACCGTTTTGATATTCCCAAAACCGGCCACTTACACACCCCCAAACCGCTCCAAACGCTCACGACCGTGGCGCGCGCCGCGCAAACCGTGTTTGATGAAGCGGTTGGCAAACTCAAAGGAGATAAATAATGTCCACCGTTACCCCGATTGATAAAAACATTTTAATCGTAGCCGGCGATGTATCGGGCGATATTCACGCGGCCGGCTTAATTCGCGCCTTAAAAGCGGCAGATCCGCAAATTCATATTACCGCTATCGGCGGGAAAAATATGCAACCGCTGTGCGACGATTTTTGGTATGACTTGGCCAGCAAAGGCACTAACGGATTTATTGAACCGCTTAAAAAAATGCCGTTGTGGATTAGTTTAGTCAACCGTATCCGCGAATATATGGAAACAAAAAATCCGATTGCGCTAATCGTGGTGGACTTTTACGGATTTAATCATCAAGTATTGGAAATGGCTTTTCACCGTCACATTCCGGCATACTATTATGTAACGCCGCAAGTGTGGGCCAGCCGCCAATACCGCGCTAAAAAATTAGCCAAACTCACGCGCAAAATGTTTGTCATCTATCCGTTTGAGCCGGCGTTTCATCAAAAATTCGGCGGTAATGCGGTATTTTTGGGTAATCCGCTTTTAGATTTACTTCCCGCACCGCTGGAAAAAACTTACGACGTCAAAGATGCTAAAAACCACGCGTGGCAATTAGGGCTTTTACCCGGCAGCCGCGGCGGAGAAATCAAACGTTTGGCCCCGGTTTTTTATCAGGCATTTAAGAAAGTTTTGAAAGAATTTCCCAACACGCAAGCCTCTATGTTCCTACTGCCGGATGCGGATGAAACAAAAATTGCCGAAATGATCGGCGAACCGCTCCATAAACAATTTCATTTTGTCAAAGACAAAAATTACGAGAAACGCAGCCAAATGGATTTTTTACTTGCGTGCTCAGGCACAGCCACCTTGGAAAATGCACTCTTGGGGGTGCCGATGGCCGTAGCCTATAAAATGTTTTGGCCGACGGCACTGATTGCCGGGTTAGTCATCAAAGTACGCTATATTTCACTCGTGAATTTGCTGGCGGATAAGCCGCTTGTACGGGAGCTGATTCAACATCACGCCACCCCCACCGCATTAGCCGCCGAAACAATGGCGATGTTCCAAAATCCCCGGTTGCTCGCCGATATGCGTAAGCAATTACTTACGTTGCGTGCCGAATTAGGGGAACCCGGTGTCGCTCAGCGAGCCGCACAGGAAATTTTGAATGATTTACAACAGAAAAACTAATTATGCAAGCACCTGATTTACCCGCGTTACTTCATAAATTCAAAGAGTATAACCCTACTCAAGATACGTCCCTTATTGAGAAGGCCTACCACTTTGCCGAAAAAGCACATGCCAACCAAAAACGGGAAACGGGCGAACCGTATTTTATCCATTGTCAGCATGTGGCCAACATCTTAATGGATTTCAATTTGGATGCAGATACCATTTGCGCCGGGCTGTTACACGATACCGTAGAAGATACTTCTATTACATTGGACGATCTGCGCAAAGAATTTAACCCGCAAGTAGCCCACATGGTGCAAGGGGTAACGAAAATCAGCGACTTAAAATTTTCGTCCACCGACGAAGAAACTGTGGAAAATTGGCGCAAAATGTTAATTGCGGTAGCCGAAGATGTGCGCGTTATTTTAATTAAACTCGCCGACCGCACCCACAACATGCGCACGTTAGACGCGCTCCCCCCCGAGCGGCAAAAATTAAAAGCCTACGAAACTATTTCGCTCTATGCGCCGCTTGCCCAGCGGCTTGGGATGTTCACCATTAAAACCGATTTGGAAGATTTATCGTTTAAGTATTTGCACCCCACCGAATATGCCAATTTGAAAAAAGAAGTAGAAGCACGCACCGCCGACCGGCAAGCCGCGTTGGAACACTTTAAGGCCCATTTAGAGCCGGCCTTAAAAGAAGCGCAGTTGAACTCGCGCATTTTGGCACGGGCGAAAAATTATTATTCTATTTATCGCAAAATGCAAAGCCAACATTTATCGTTTGCGGAAATTCAAGATTCGTTAGGTGTACGTATCATTACTAAAACCGTGCAAGACTGCTACCGCGCATTAGGCGTTGTGCATAGCGTATTTAAGCCGATTGCCGGTACATTTACCGACTATATTGCCACGCCCAAAGCCAATATGTATCAAAGTATCCACACAACGGTCGTGTCACCCGACGGGGATATTATTGAATTGCAAATCCGTACCGAAGAAATGCACCGCACCTGTGAATATGGTATCGCGGCGCATTGGCGCTATAAAATGGGTAACACCAAGCAAGATAAAAACTTTGATGAAAAAATTAACTGGATACGCCGCTGGATAGAGTGGCAACAAGACTTAACCGCCCCGCGCGAATTTTTGGAAGGTTTCAAAACCGACGTCAACTTGCAACAGATTTTCGTTTTCACTCCGCAGGCAGACGTCAAATCGTTACCGGTCGGCTCTACGCCTATTGATTTTGCCTATTCCATTCATACCGATATCGGCAACCACTATGTAGGGGCCAAAGTCAATAACCGTATGGTGCGTATGGACTACACGTTCAAAACGGGCGACGTGTGCGAAATTATCACGCGCAAAAACGGTGAGCCGAAACAAGATTGGCTCAACTTTGCCAAAACTGCCGCCGCACGCAGCCATATTAAACGTTTTTTACGCAGTAAAGGAATCAAACTATGAACCCGGTTACTTGCAAATCATGCCACTTACTCGTGGACGAAACCGACAATTATTGCCGTCATTGCGGGCGCAGTTTGAAGCCGGGCCATGGGTTTTGGTATTCACACAGCGGAATCATTTTATTGATGCTGGTGTTAGGGCCGTTTGTATTGCCGCTGGTGTGGATGTCCAAACGGTTAGGGCTAACCGCTAAAATCATTTACAGTATCATTTTGGGACTCGTAGGCTATTATTTTATAGTAGCCTGTTACCGCATCTTCCAACTCACGCAAGAAGCCACGCAACTACTTATCGGCGGCGGTTTCTAAAAAAATCAGGCAGATACCCCCATATATTTTGTAAAATATAAGATAGTTGTTTATTTCTATTTTTTATTCATATAAGGAGAAGAAAACGAAAAATGACTGACGAAGAAGTAAAACATAACGTAACCAAAACAGGCCACCCGAAAGGCTTATATATGCTTTTCATGGTGGAAATGTGGGAACGTTTCAACTACTACGGTATGCGGGCGCTTTTGTCGCTGTTCATGATCAGTACCGTAATTGGGTTTAGCAAGGCTACATCCAGCAGAGTATATGGGATATTTACGGCCCTAGTTTATTTGACGCCGGTACTTGGCGGCTACCTAGCGGATCGTTATATCGGCAAACGCCACTCCATTACGATCGGTGCCATTTTGATGGCGATGGGTCAATTTACCTTGGCCTCTTATGAAATCATTAACCCGATTGTTGCCTTGGGAACGGGGCTTACGCTTATTATTATCGGAAACGGTTTCTTCAAACCGAACATTTCTACGATTGTAGGTGAACTGTATGAACCTAACGATGTACGCCGTGACGGTGGTTTTACCATTTTCTACATGGGTATTAACATTGGGGCATTCTTTGCACCGTTTATCTGCGGATTCTTCGGCGAGCCGACCGACTTAAACAACGTCTTGGAAGCCTATAAATGGAAATATGGTTTCATGGCTGCCGGATTCGGGATGCTTATTGGTTTAGTATGGTACTTACTTTCTCAAAACAAATACTTGGGCCATATCGGGTTGTTACCCGCTACCAAAGCCGATGCCATTAAAGACCCGACCGAAATTGCCAAAGCCAAAGAAGCCGAAAAACCGCTCTCGCAAGAAGATTGGGATAAAATCAAAGCGATTTTCACCTTTACGTTCTTTGCGGTATTCTTCTTTACGTTCTTTGAACAAGCGGGCACTTCGCTTAACTTCTTTGCAGCCGAAGCCACTAACCTGACGCCGACGTTGCCGTTTATCGGGAAAATTACGTTGAAAGCCTCGTACTTCCAAGCCATTAACCCGATCTTCGTGGTACTGTTTGCGCCGCTGTTTGCTAAATTGTGGATTAGACTCGGTTCTAAAGATCCGTCCATCCCCACAAAATTCGGTTGGGGGTTATTCTTACAAGGTATCGCTTTTGCGATTATCGCCGTAGCCGCTTCCTTGTATCAATCCAGCGGCCCGGTCAGCGCCTTGTGGTTAATCTTTATGTACATGTTCTGCACGATGGGCGAACTGTGCTTAAGCCCGGTGGGGCTTTCCATGGTTACCAAACTGGCCCCTGTTAAATTCATGTCCTTGTTTATGGGTATATGGTTAATGGGTTCGTTCTTCGGTAACATTTTAGCCGGTATGCTCGCCAGCCAGTACGAATCGTGGAGTTTAGCCACGTTGTTCTCTGTGCCGGCCATCGGATCCATGCTATTTGGTGTGATTATGTGGATAATGACCCGCAAAATCTTACACTGGATGCATGGGGTACATTAAGTAGTTTTCAGACACAAAAAAGGCCTTCGTAAAGAAGGCCTTTTTTTACGCCTGATAAAAGAGCGCCCCTTGATAATAGCCTATAAAAACAATAAAATATCCGTAGAAAATTACGAAAAAGGATATCCAACATGAAAAACACCCAAGCATTTACGTTAATTGAACTGTTAGTAGTAGTTTTAATTATCGGTATTTTGGCCGGCGTGGCGTTGCCGCAGTATAATAAAGCGGTAGAAAAATCACGCTCGGCGCAAGCACTCACACTGTTAAAATCTACGTATGATGCGGCCACTGCTTATAATTTAGCCAACGGTACACATGCCACTTCTATTGATGAATTAAGTATAGATATCCCGTGGACGGGAACAGCCAAATGGACTTCTTCGGTGGACGGCGATGCCAAATCTAACGGGGAATGGAGTCTGCAGTTGTATAATGCCACCGGGGGCCAAGAACCGGGGGTTTCGGTCGGGCATATTAGCGGTAAATATACGGGATGCGGATTTATGATCTATTTATCAACAGCCCAACATTCTTTGCCTAAAGAAGTGCCTCTTTGCGTAGAGCGCATTTCCGGCGGTTACAGTTTTTCCGGCACAGCAGGTTCTTACTGTACCCAAATAATGAAGGGCTCTTTTATTGCGGGAAATCCCCAATTGCGTTGGTACACGATGCCTTAAACGAAACATCCCTTTTATCTCACGATAAAAGGGATGTAAAATTGGTACCAAATACCTTTACACAATCTTATTTTCTTCTTGTTTGGCTTTTTCCAATTCTTTATCCACACGCGTAGCCAGACGGCGCAACACCGTTTGCGTGTTCTTTTTCCATTCTTTAAGCGCACGCAATTCGGCTTCCGTCTTTTTGAGTTTTTCTACGCTTTCTTCCAAGATACGCAACCGTTGTTTTAAGGCAGCGTTTTGCGCTTGCGCGTCTTTTTGGCGCGCAAGTAGTTGAGAAGCAAGCAATTCTAACTCTTTTAATTTTTCTTGCATATTAGCGTAATTCCGCGCCGACAGCCGCTTTTAACTGCTCTACAATGCGGTTAAAGGCCTCGTCGGTTTCTTTATCTTTAAGCGTACGCGCCGGATTGGAAAATGCGAGCGAGAACGTGACACTCTTTTTCCCTGCGGGCAAATGTTCGCCTTCGTATTTATCAATCAGATGATACGCTAAATCAACATCCAGCGGCGTTTTATCCAACGCAGATACGATTTGTGCGTACGTGACGGTTTTATCCACCACTACGGACAAATCACGCAAAGACGGCGGGAATACCGCTACATCTTTGGCGGGTTTGAAATCTTGCGCGGAAAAACTTTTTTCAATTTGTTTGGTAGCAAATTCAAACGCCCACACATCTGCGGTTTTGATACCAAACGCTTTTAACGTAAGCGGGTGGAGTTTACCGAATTGCCCGATTACTTTTCCGCCCAAAACGATATCCATGCAGATTTTGGGATGCATATAGCACGGCACCGTTTTAGACACCGCAAAACTAATACCATCCACGCTTGAGAATGCCGCCTGCATGAGCCCTTTTAACAAGTAAAAATCAACGGGTTTTTCGGACATACCGAAGAATTTTTCCTGTTCCAACGTTCCGCATAACACTCCGGCTACGCCGTAATTTTCCACCGGGAAACCTTTGATGTTTTGGAAAGTTTTGGTCGTTTCAAATAACGCCAAATTGCGGTTACCGAAACGCAAATTACTCTCTACGTTTTTCAGTAACGCGGGCAGTAGCACCGGGCGCAAATAGTCCCACCCTTGCGCCAAAGCGTTTTTTATTTTAATGCAAAATTGCGGGTTTTGCCCAAACGCTTTTAATTCTTTTTCTCCCACAAAATCAATGTTTTTGCACTCGCAGAAACCAAGGCCGATAAGCGTTTTGGCAAACCGCCGGCCCAGTTCAATCCCTTTGGGCGCATCGGTAAACGCTACAAACGCGCGCGAGGCATGCACGGGGATTTGGTCGTAGCCGGCAAAGCGGGCGGCTTCTTCGGCAAGATCCCACTTATGATTTAAGTCGCGCCGGTGCGTAGGCGCTACAAACGTCCATTTGTCGCCGTCCGCATGGAACTCAAGCGCCAAGCGCGAGAAAATTTCTTTGAGCCGTTCTTCGGAAATTTGCGTACCCAGAATTTTGTTAATTTCCGCGGGCGTAAATTCCACCGTCGGGTTCTTATACGGCGTAGGATATACGTCATTAATTTCGCTGGCTGTTCCGCCGCAAAGTTGCACAAAAAGTTCACTGGCGCGGCGCATGGCAAGTAACGCCCCATTTACGTCCGTACCGCGTTCAAAGCGTTGGGACGAATCGGACGACACGCCGAATTTCTTAACGGTTTTGTTAATGGTCGGCGCGTCAAAGTGGGCGGCTTCCACAAAAATATCCGTCGTATCCTCTTGGATACCGCTGTTAAGCCCACCCATAATACCGGCAAGCGCGGTGGCCTTTTTGGTATCGGCAATTAACAAACAATTAGCATTTAACGTCAGTTCTCTGCCGTCTAAAATAGTAAATTTTTCACCTTCTTGTGCGTTGCGTACAATCACTTTTCCGCCTTCTACCAAACGCAAATCAAACGCGTGCATCGGGTGGCCGAGTTCAAACATCACATAGTTGGTAATATCCACGAGCGCGTTTTTGGGGTTTAAGCCCATGGCGGAAAGACGCATTTTAAGCCACTCGGGCGACTCGGTATTTTTTACACCGCGGATCACGCGCCCGATATAGCGCGTACAGGCTTGCGGATTTTGAATTTCAATATCCAGCGCTTTGCCTTGCCCGGCAATATCTTTGATTTCCGGAAGTTTGACCGGCTTATTTAATAAAGCCCCGAGTTCGCGGGCTACACCTAAATGCGAGAGCAAATCGGGACGGTTAGAGGTAATTTCCAAATCAAAAAGCGTATCGGCTTTGCCATATAACGACGAAACATCTGTGCCGAGCGGCAGGTTTTCATCCAACACCATAATACCGCGGGCACGGGTATTAGTAAGTCCGAGTTCATCAGACGAGCAAATCATTCCTTCCGATTGTACACCGCGGATAACTGCCGGCTTTAGCACATTCTTGCCAAGCCGTGCACCTACGCGCGCCAAAGGCACTTTTTGCCCGACGGCCACATTCGGCGCACCGCACACGACGCGTTGCGTTTTTCCGCCGCCAAGATCTAACGTCACTAAATGTAAATGGTCGGAATCGGGGTGATTTTCAATCTGCGTAATTTGGGCCACATTCACGCCTTCAAAATCGGCCCCGGTCGTTTCCATAGAAGCGACTTCAATACCCAAATCGGTTAATTTTTGCGCCAGTTCTTCGGGCGTTAAATCCAGATCAATAAAATCTTTAAGCCAAGAGTATAGAATTTTCATGAAAGACTCCTTAAAATTGTTTGAGTACGCGCAAATCGTTCTCGTAAAAAGTGCGGATATCTTTGATATTCAGCATCATCATCGCTAATCTTTCCACGCCCATACCAAACGCGTAGCCGCTAAATTCATTCGGGTCAATGCCACAGTTTTTTAAGACGTTAGGGTGGACTACGCCCGCGCCGAGCATTTCAATCCATCCGCTGCCTTTGCACACGTTACAGCCTTTGCCTTGGCAAAATACGCATTTAACATCTACTTCCACGCTGGGCTCTGTGAACGGAAAAAATGACGGGCGAAAACGGATTTCGGCCTTGTTCCCAAATAACCCTTTCATAAACGCAGTTAAGTCGCTTTTTAAGTCGGCCATGCTAACGTTTTTATCCACATACAATCCTTCAATTTGGTGGAACACGGGGCTGTGGGTAGCGTCTAAACTGTCGTTTCTGAACACGCGGCCCGGGGCCATGATGCGAAGCGGCGGTTTGTGTTTTTCCATATACCGGCTTTGCACATTGGACGTATGCGTACGAAGCACCAACGGCATTTTGCTATCTACAAAAAAAGTATCTTGTGCGTCACGCGCCGGATGGTGCAAAGGAATATTTAACAAATCAAAATTGTGCTTTTCGTCTTCCACCCACGGCCCTTCTGCCCATTCAAAACCGAGTTGCGACAGAATTTCGGTCATGCGGTCTTGCGCCACCGATAACGGATGACGATGGCCTTTTGCAACGGGATAACCGGGGAGTGTTAAATCCAAATCTACTTTATTTAATTCTTCGTTGATTTCTTTGGCGGCGAGCAAGTCGGTTTTTTCATCTAACGCAGCGGTTAGTTTAGCCTTTAAGGCATTACCGAGCGGCCCGGCTGTTTTTTTATCTTCAATAGAAAAATCTTTGAGATTTTTGAGTAGTTCGGTCAGCGCGCCTTTGCGCCCTAAAGAGGCTACGCGCAGTTCTTCCACGGCGGCGAGATCGGCGGCGTGGGCAATTTTATCAGTATATTCTTGCGCAATAGTGTCGCAAGCGGTTTGAAATTCGGCAATAGTCATAATGATATTATAGTATTTTACGCACGCGCGCGTATAGTGCGAGATACAATCCCCGCCTGACAACAAAAAGTCCAACCGCACCGGTTGGACTTTTTGAAATAAGAATAATGCAACGTTTATTCTTTAGCACCGTGCTCACGCAATAACTGCGTGTTTTCCGAATCTTCCGGCATTTCTTCCTCTTTACGGCGGATATGCATAGACGACATCAGCATATCCAACAAACGGATATCGCTGGGATATTGTACCAGTTCGTGGGCTTTGGGCAAAGATACCCACCGTATCGCAATAATTTCGGAGGCGTCGTGTTTGCCGATGCGGCCCAACTTTTTCATCAAATACCACTGCACCATTTTTTTAATGTAGTTTCCCTGCAGCGTAAATGCGTAATGCACGCGAATCATCGGGTAAATAATACTGGCACGATAGCCTGTTTCCTCCAACACTTCGCGCAGTGCCGCTTGACGGGGTGTTTCCCCCGCTTCAATATGGCCTTTGGGGAACGTCCAAATCTTTTTGCCTTTCATATTTTTGACTTGGACCAATAATACTTTTTTCCCGTCTAAGACCACGCCACCGCACGAAAATTCGGAAACGATCATAAACTTTGCTCCAACGCATGTGCTGCGTTCAAGATTTTTTCTTCCTGTAAAATCGGCCCGTAGAATTGTACCCCTACCGGAAGACCTTTTTTATCTAACCCAAATGGCACGCTGATACCGGCCAAGCCGCCGATATTGCCGGGGCAAGTATATAAGTCCGCCAGATAGAGCGCAAGCGGATTATCTTTGTGTTGGCCGATACGAAATGCGGTCATCGGCGAAGTGGGTGTTAACAAAACATCTACTTTTTCAAATACTTTTTTGAAATCGTCGCGGATGAGTTCGCGCACTTTCATCGCTTTTAAGAAACATTCTTCATAGCGTTTGGATGTAAGCGCAAACGTACCGATCATCAAGCGTTTTTTAACTTCTATACCAAACTCCGCGCGGGAATCTTGGTAATAAGCATTTAAATCGGGTGCGTTTTGGGCCGAATATCCGTAACGGATACCGTCAAAGCGTCCTAAATTGGAACTGGCTTCCGCGCTGGTAATAATGTAATAACACGCCGCCGAGTATTTAGCATACGGCACATCTACTTCCACCACTTCTGCGCCTAATTTTTTAACGTGTTCGGCAGCCAACACAATACGCGCTTTGATATCTTCATACAGCCCGTCCAAAAATCCTTTGGGAAGACCGACTTTTACCCCCTTTAAGTCTGCCGTGAATTGTTTTGTGTAAGCAGGCACGGGGGCTTCTAACGAAGTAGAATCGTGTTCGTCTTTACCGGATAACACTTCTAATCCCAAAGCGGCGTCATGCACGTTTGCCGCGAGCACGCCGACTTGGTCCGCGCTGGAAGCAAACGCAATCACTCCGTAACGCGAAATACGTCCGTACCCCGGTTTTACACCGACGATACCGCAAAAACTGGCCGGTTGTCTGACAGAGCCGCCCGTATCCGTACCGAGGGCTAACGGCACCATGCCCGCCGCTACCGCAGCCGCACTTCCGCCGGAACTTCCGCCGGGGACGCGCTCAATATCTACCGGGTTTTTCACAATACCCCAAGCCGAAGTTTGGTTCGTGCTGCCCATAGCGAATTCGTCCATATTGGTTCGCCCGATAATGACCGCATCGGCCGCCAGCAATTTTTCTACGACGGTAGAAGTATATGGCGCCACATAATTAGCCAGCATTTTGGAACAGCAGGTGGCTTTGTGACCTTTGTATAAAATGTTATCTTTAATAGCCACAGGGACACCGGCAAGCGGGCCTAATTTTTCCCCGCGCGCACGTTTTTCATCTACTGCTTTGGCCTGTGCGAGCGCGTCTTGCTCAAACACTTCCACAAACGCGTTAATGGTAGGGTTTTTATCGGCGATGACGGCCAGCGACTCGCGGGTAATTTGTTCGGCGGTTTTTTTACCGGACGAAATGGACTCAATAATTTGGGAAATCGTCATCATATTAAAGCACCTTTTTTACTTTGGCACAGCCGTTTTCTTCGGCGGCAAAATCGTTACGCAATTCTTGCGCGAGCGCTTCGTTTTCCACCGGCACGTCGGGGCGGATATGTGCGGCCAAATTGACGTTCGTCAGTTTCACGCCATCTGTATTGATAGCGGATAATTCTTGCACCCAATTAAACAACGCTTTTAATTGGGCTTCATACAAAGCGGTTTCTTCTTCGTTAATACGCATATTGGCGAGTTTGCCCGCCAATTCTACATCTTTTTTTGTAATTTCCATAAAAAAGGCTCCTTAAAATTTATTTTATATAATAAGACAACCTTATACAAGGAGCAACCGATGGAAAAAATAATCTAATCGGTTTCACGTTGATAGAATTATTAGTCGTTGTGTTAATTATCGGCATTTTAGCCGACGGCACTATAACCCAAAAGAAGCCATGTATTTTGGAATAACTAAGATAAGTCTACACCCGCGGGGAAATCACTTTCTATAAAATTTCTAACGGCGCAAATTTGAGCATAAATGTCCGGCGGGTTCCGTTACCAAATACTACCGTAATTTTGGCACTTTCGCCGCTGCCCGCAATCTGCACAATTTTGCCTTGCCCGAAAACACCATGCTTTACCATGCCGCCCACCGCAACTCCGTCCGCGTTTTTTTCAGCCGGTTTGGGAGCGGGCGGCTCACCTAAAATACGGCGCGGATCGGACAATTTATAGCCGGAAGAATTAGACGGCTTTTGCGGTTTGGCGTATAGCGAGCCGACGCCTGGCGTCTGCGGATAGGAATAGGACGTATAATCTAAATTGTCATCTTCTTGAATTTCATAGCCGTCCTCATCATAGCGTTTTTGGAAACGGCTCTTATGTACTGCGCCCTCAAAACCGCCGTATTGGCGTTTTCGCTCTCTAAAGCGTTCGTAATTACCGCCGGAATAAGACGAATTTCCACCCCACGCAAAACGTGCGCGCGGCGCGGTTTCTTCCACTTCGTTTTCGTCTAACAAACCGCTTTCAAACAAAAAGCGCGACGGTAAATTTTCCTGCAGTTGCCCGAATTTACGACGCGTTTGGGCGTACGTTAAAAACAACCGCTTGCGCGCGCGCGTCATCGCCACGTAGCAAAGGCGGCGTTCTTCTTCCAATTCATCGTCATTATCGCGCCCGATGGGGAAAAGATTTTCTTCTAAACCCGTTACAAACACATCCTCAAACTCAAGCCCTTTAGCCAGGTGCACGGTCATCAAAGTTACCGCTCCGCCCTCGCCGGCTTGCGAATCATCATCGCCGGACAAAAGTGAAATTTCCTGTAAAAAATCGGCTACGGAAGGTTGCTTTTCGCCTTTTTCGCACCGTTCTTCATATTCTTTAACGGCGTTGATTAAAGCGTCCAAGTTTTGCAAACGGCTCTCGGCTTCCGGGTCTTTTTCCATATCGGCTTTGACACTATCCATATAGCCCGATTCGGCCAAAATTTTTTGGAAAATATCGGTAGGCGTTGTAAAAAGCATTTCGCTACGCCACTTTTCAAACAGTTGCGCGAATTTGATAGATGCTTTGACAGCCGCCGAACTCAACCCCGGTACATAGGCCGCATTTTTAAGCGCATCGTACAAAGAAATCTGTTTTTCCTGCGCGTGAGCCACCAACCGCTCTTGCGCCGTTTTACCAAGACCTCGCGTGGGAGTATTGATAATACGAAGCAAACTGACGTCATCTTGCGGCGTAACTAAAATACGCGCATAGCACATCATATCCTTAATTTCTTTACGGTCATAAAAGCGCACCGTACCGATTAAACGATACGGAATTTGATAACGTCTAAACGAGTCTTCAAAACTGCGGCTCTGTGCGTTGGTGCGATAGAAAACAGCAATATCTTTTAGGCTTTCCCCTTCCACTTCCACGAGCGACTTAATATTTTGACTAACCCAACGCGCTTCGCGCCCTTCGCTTTCTAATTGGCGCACTTCAATCGGGTCGCCGGCGTCTTTTTCGGTAAAGAGGTTTTTCTCTTTGCGTTGTTTATTTTTGCAAATCAGTTTATTTGACGCATCCAAAATAACTTTGGTAGAGCGGTAATTTTGCTCCAGCGTGATGATTTTAGCGTCCTTGAAATCTTTTTCAAAGTCCAAAATGTTGCGGATGTTCGCACCACGCCACGAATAAATACTCTGGTCCGGGTCGCCCACTACACACAATTTGCGGTGTTGCGCCGCGAGCATTTTGGTAATTAAGTATTGGGTACGGTTCGTATCCTGATATTCGTCCACTAAAACATATTGAAAGAAAGATTGATAGTATGTACGGATATCTTCATGATCGCGCAATAAAACGGCCGTTTTTACTAAAAGATCGCCAAAATCTAACGCGCCCGCTTCTTTTAATTTTTGCTCGTAGCGGCGGTAAATTTCCGCGGCGCGGATTTTACCGTCTAACCCGGACGCAGTAGCCGATTGCATGAACATATCGGACGAAATCATATCGTCTTTAGCGCGGGAAATCGCACTGACAATCTGCCCCACTTCTTTTTTAGGCTCTTTAACGCCCATTTGCTCAAGCAGTAAAGTAACTACCTTTTTTTGGTCGTTTTCATCGTAAATAGCAAAATCTTTTGACAAACCCAACGTTTCTGCGTGTTGACGTAAGAGCCGCACCCCAAAAGAGTGAAATGTATGTATCCACACACGCCGGGCATTACCGGGAACAAGTTGCTCTACACGCTCCCGCATTTCTCCGGCGGCTTTGTTCGTAAATGTAACCGCTAAAATGCGCGAGGGGTTATACCCATCCGCAATCAGTTTGGCGATTTTGGTGGTTAACGTTTTTGTTTTTCCCGTTCCGGCCCCGGCCACAATCAGGCACGGCCCGCCGTCATAATTAACGGCGGAAAGTTGCTGGGGGTTAAGCGAATTTAGAGCGTCTTGTAAGGTCATTTTGATTTTTTAGGTTTTGGCGCGGGTAATTGCGCGGCAACTGTTTTGACTATATCTGTTAAAAATTTCCGGTCCTCTACATTTTCTATAAGCAGTAACGGTTTCGCCCCCGGATAAGGCGGCTCTAACACCGGGTTTTTTACCAACGCAAGGGCCGATGAAACCGGCTTAACGAGTAAGCGGTTATCATACAACCCACCGACTACTTTTTCTTGATAATACAACACATACTCGCCCATCATGGCGCGCGTACGCACTCCCGGCAAGCCGGACAGTTGGTCTAAAATAAAATCTACAAACTCTTTACCGGTTGCCATACATTAGTTCTTGCGTGATTTACGAGAGATCCTTTCGTTACGAACTCGTATCCTAAATAATTTTTTACCGACGGAAGAACCGGTAATTCCTTCCGTCAAAGTAAAATAGACAAAAGGGGTACTCCACGCTAAAAACCATAGGCCGTCTCCCGGTTGGACGAAACGGAACATCACACAAGCGGCACAAAATAAAGCCATTAAAATAAAATCTATCAGATACGCCCCAAAGACATTCCACCGGTTAGTTTTAGCGGCAACGATTTTTAGATCAACCGCACTTTTACCAATAGAAGTAGCGTGTTTTTTTTCATACCAGCCAAAATATCCTAAAGCCAACCATACGCCCAATCCTCGCCAAAAGCACTTACCGATAAACATATCCGTACTGTGGACTTCTATCCCCCACTGCATACAAAACATTCCCCAACTAAATATAACAATCAGCGAAGACAGAAATATCATAAATGTATCCAACAAATAGGCTAGCAACACGCGCCACCAAGATATTTTTTTTGTTGCTGAAATACGTTTCATATTTACCCCTATTTTAATTTCAACTGCACAAACGTTTCAATGTGCTCGCTGTGCGGGAAGAAGTCAAACGCTTCCACGTGTAGAATTTCATAATGCTGCGTGAGAATTTTCAGATCGTTAGCCAGCGTAACCGGGTTGCACGAAATATAAAGCACATTTTCCACGCCCGACTCCGCTACCGCCTTGGCGGCTTTGGGGTGCATACCGCCGCGCGGCGGATCCAGAATAATCAAGGCGTCTTTCTTTTCAATCGGTTGTTGTTTAACAAAATCTTCCACTTTGGCGCAGAAAAATTGCACATTTTTCACGCCGTTTAGTTTGGCGTTTTCAATGCCGTTGTAAATAGCAGGCGCGACACTTTCCACGCAAATTGACTTTTCACACAAGTCGGCACAAGACAAAGAAAAACTCCCCGCGCCGCCGTATAAGTCGTAAATTTTCTTCGGGGCGAGTTTTTTAACGAACCCGCGCACGACGGAATACATTTTTTGCGCCGTTTTGGTATTGGTTTGAAAGAACGACTGCGGAGAAAGTTTGAATAAAACTTCGCGCTCTTGCGTGCCGTTTTCGCCCGTTAAAATAATCTTTTCAAAAATATGGTCTTTGCCTTTTAACACACGCAAACTTTCCGGCGCGGCAGTGTCGGCCAACCCCGTATTTACCGCGGCCATAATGTTGGCGTTTGGCAACACGGACTCCACCGCGGACACAAACGTTTTTTCGTTAAAATCATCCGTTACAAATAAAACGACAATTTGCTCGCCGGTATTTTTGCCTTCACGCACCAAAAGGTGGCGCAAGACGCCTGTATGTTTGCGCGTATCGTAATACGGTAAATTTTCGGCGGCGGCCCACACGCGCAAGGCATCCAAAAGCGGCACTAATTGCCGGCTAAATAAAAGGCACTCGCTAATTTCTACGGCTCTATCAAAACGTCCTTTATACTTAAAGCCGAGAGCCTGTTCAAACTCCAGCGGGCGGGTTTTGTTGGCAGGATCTTTTTTATTGTAATCTTCGCGCCATTTGACTTGGTGGCAAAAACCCAACTCTACTTTATTTCTAAAATAAAACGGCTCGTCCGTTTTGGTAACGGAAATTTCGTGCGGCCAAAATTCGCGCAAAGTTTCTTGCAATTTGGCTTGTTTTTGAGCCACTTGCTCGTCGTAGGATAAATTAAGTAGCGCGCACCCGCCGCACACGCCGAAATGTTTGCAAGTCGGATTAGGCATTGATCTTAAACAGGCAAACGTCGCCGTCCTTTACAATATAGTCTTTTCCTTCGCTGCGGATTAGCCCATGTTCGCGCAAGGTTTTTTCATCACCGTATTTGACTAAATCGTCAAACGTATAGACGTCGGCGCGGATAAAACCTTTTTCAAAATCGCTGTGAATTTTGCCGGCGGCTTGCGGAGCCGTACACCCTACGGGAATTAACCAACTGCGCACTTCCACTTCCGGCCCGGCGGTAAAATACGTGCAGAGATTTAATAACTTCATCCCCTCGCGCACCACTTTTTCAAGCCCGGTGTAATCGCTACCCGTTTCGGCCAAGAAAGCATGTTTTTCTTCTTCGCTAAACTCGGCGATATCGGCTTCAAATTTTACGCAAAGTTCCACAAATCCCGCCCCGTTTTCTTTAGCGTATGCGGCTACTTTGGCGGCATTTTCCGCGTTGCGTTTTTCGCTGTTATTGCCCACATACAAAACGGGTTTGGAAGTTAAAAATTGATACTCTTTTAATTCTTCCGGCTCTAAACCTAAAGACGAAACCGGCTTACCGTTTTCCAACGCGGCTTTAATTTCTTTCATCCGCTCAAAGGCAGCCACGGCATCTTTCTTGCCCGATTTAGCGTTACTGGCCAAACGGTCGCAGATTTTAGTGGCACTTTCCAAATCGGCCAGCATTAACTCGGTGTTAATCACTTCAATATCGCGCAAAGGATCTACGGAATTCATCACGTGGGTGACATTTTCGTCTTCAAATAACCGCACCACGTGAATAATGGCGTCCACTTCGCGGATGTTGGCTAAAAATTTATTGCCGAGTCCTTCGCCTTGGCTGGCCCCTTTAACAATACCCGCAATATCTACAAACTTGATAAACGCGGCGGTTTTCTTAGGTGGCTTAAACATGTCAAAGAGTTTATCCAACCGTTTATCCGGTATCGGCACAATGCCGACGTTGGGTTCAATAGTGCAAAACGGATAATTGCTTGCTTCCGCTCCCGCACACGTAAGTGCGTTAAATAAAGTAGATTTGCCGACGTTAGGTAGTCCGACGATACCGATTTCCATGAAAATACTCCTTGAAGAAAAAAATGCCGAAACACCCGAAAGGATGTTCCCTTTAATAAATATTTTAGCATTTTGTCCCGACAGGATACATAATTCGGGGGCCCATATCGGGTTAGGCCCTTTGTCCCTTGACGATTATATGCTTTTTCCTTATACTATTTATACTTAGTATTAGGGGAAAACATATGCAACGTATTTTTTACTTATTTTTAATAGGAATTTTGTGTGTAAGCGCGCCTATGTTAAGTCATGCAGTGCCGTGGGGCGTGCTTGAGGAAGCCGTGGACGGTCGTTCGTACGGCGTGGATAAACTGTTGGCTAATGAACCGATTTATTATGCTGTTTCTGCCGATGTTACCCCGCAGGAAGAACGAACTTTTATCAATGGTTTTCATCTCTGGCCGAAAAAGACATTACGGGCTATCCAGCAATTGGGACGCGCCAATGAGTTTAAGGATATTACCGATCTTTTGCAACGTGGGGTAACGCTTATTAAAACCGACGAGGAGCATGCCGACATCTATTTCTTTATAGACAAAAACAACAGTTTGTGCAGCAAAGTCGCCATGGGCTGTTTTTCTTCAACGACCAACCAAATTGCCCTTGTGCAAGAATTCCGCCAGCAAGCCGCCTCTGTTCTCACGCATGAGATAGGGCATTATTACGGACTTGGTGACCAATATGCGAACGCGCGTCATAATTCCAGCAGAATCTATTCGAGCAAAGCCAACTTTATCGAAGGCAGTATTATGAATGACGCCGACACCCTTACTTGTGACGATTATGACGGCTTGATTAACTTAATTGATTTACGTATCAGTCAAAACACAGGTCAGTTTTCCAAGCGGGCCAGTGACGGTTGGTGGAGTTTGTGTAAGAAAACAAAAAATTTCTACCAAGAAGCCAAAACTACGAACCGTAGCGAGTCTTTCGACTCCGTGGAACTCAATGATAACACGCAGATATCCACAGAATACGATAAAAAAGGTAACCCCATTAGAACAGAGTATACTTTCTTTATAGACAGCAACCCCTTTTCGTTGTTTGCCGTGAACAAAGGAGATCAGATTACCCGCGATAAGCAGGGCCGAATTTCCCGTATTGAGTCCGGCGTATCATCACCCATGTGTCCGTTCATGGGCAAGAAGTCGGTGCGGACATTTGAATATGTAAAAAAGGATGCATTAATTCAGGAAATTCATATTCAATGTGCTTCCACGAAGAAAAATTATTCCGTTCCTATAGTAAAAGACAACGACTGGATATTGTTTGTGCCCGTGCCCGTTGCGGGGAAAATACCCTACTGGCGCAAAGAATTTCCGTTAAGCGATAATTCTTATAACGTAGTCATTCAGTTTGATAAAAATCACGCGACCGAATTTTCCGTATCGGGCGGCGATATGATACCTGTCGGCAACGAATTTGAACATCATGGGCTTCGTTTATCACGCCCGGTCTCTAAATTCAATTATATAGCCGAAGTAGAAGGAAATCAAACACTGAACTACTTTTTAACAGCCAACGATTTCAAACGTCAGTTACTCGGCGCACATATTTTACCTAATCACCGCTCCGTGTTAATGGAAGCCAAAACCGCGTATGATCAAGTTGTCCCATACGCATGGAGTTTTTACGAAAACTTTTACAAGCCGGCTTTCGGCCTGGCCAAATGGCAACAGGTAAACCGTGCTTTACAAAAGAAACTATCCAAACATAAATAAATATGGAGTAATAGTTATGAAATGGTTTTGCGGAATAATATTATTATTTATCGGCACATTGACAGCACAAAGTGAGCCGTATGCCGTATTGAAAAATGCCGAACAAAACCATTCTTATGGTATTGATATTTTTTTATCCGGGCGGCCTATCCGTTATGCGATTGAGTCGGACATTACCCCCCAAGAACGAACGTTGTTCTTAAATAATTTACGTGCTTGGCCGAAAAAAACCTGGCAGACGATTCCCCAGGACCGCAAAAACGAATTTAGCGATATTTTACCGTTGTTGCAACGGCCGGTGAAATTAGAAGAAACAACTTCCCAACAGGCCGATGTCATCTTTAATATCGGAAAAGAATCTGATTTTGCCAGAGAGGACCTGGGCTATGACGCCTGCGGGACACATACTTCTTCCTATCCGCATGTCATTTCCATCAATCCCGCTTGCCGACACAAGTTTGATGAAATCTCTTTACACGAAATCGGCCACTTTTACGGATTAGCCGACCAATACCCCGAAGCCCACAATGCCAGCCAACAGTATTACGGCAGCGTCAACAAAACCGAGTATAGTGTTATGTACTCGTTGCCAAACGACAGTTTCCACCAGGAATTTACTTGCGACGACGCTGACGGATTTATCAATTTGGTTGATTTACGTTTATTCCAAAAGAACGGCAAATTCCCCAGCCGGGCCATTTATGGGTGGAAAAGTTTATGTACCGATAAATTGGAATATCAAAAAAGCACCAAAAGCAAGGGATCATCTTTTAACGGGAAAATCTTCAGTATTTCTCACAATGTCTTGCCGTTATTTTTCACCTCAAATTCCCGTGCAATTCGGCGTGACAAAGATACCCAAATAGTAACGGACATAAATGACGGCAGTGCCGTGCCCCCCTGTCCGGCCGGTTCCGGCAGGTGGCGTGTATTTACCTACGACAAGGCCTACGAACAACTGAACATTTACTGCGTTAAAGGCAACAGCCGCCCCAAGCCCGAGGAAGAGCCCGATTTCCATTTTCCGCTTCCTACGGCAGCGGAATGGCAGATTCAAATTCATGACAAAAATACAATACATTTGGATTTTTTCAAACAAAAACTCAGGGCTGTATCTCTTTCGCTGATCCACACCAATGTAGCCGGGCATAGTCATATTTCCATGACGGTAGCAAACAGATTGCTCAGCAAACAACCCTACACCGAAGTTGATATCTACGACAACGGAGAGCATTTCTCTACCACCGTCCCGTTACATAACAATGGGGAAATATTACGGGTCCATCCAACGTTCGGCCCTGTATTATTCAAATTAAAACAGGAATTGGACCGACAAACCCGCTATGCCATCAGTTTTGATAAAGACTTTTACCAACCCTTAATACAAACTCCGCAGCGCCGGGCGTATGCAGAAGAACTTAAGCGGCAGATGCCCGCCATGCTCAAGCCGACGCCCACCATTCCGTTCGCTCCGTAAAATTCATTTAAGCATTTGATATAATAAGTTGATTATAGGAACGTTATGTCAATTGCAAAAAAAATTAAAACTTGGCAAGAAAATAAATTTCTTTCCGAACAGCAAGCCGAACAAATTTTGGCTTTTGAACGTGCCCGCGGTAACCGCACCTTTTGGGGAACCGCTTTTATTTTTGCGGGGCTTTTAATCGGGCTGGGCATTTGCCTGATCGTGGCCTCTAATTGGGATGCGCTGGGCGCTCCCGTAAAACTAACGGGCGATTTTTTGCTCTTGGGCGGATTTAGTTACGCCGTATATTGGAGCATCTGCCAAAAACGCAGCGGGCTTAAAGAATTGTTTATTGTTATTGCTTTTCTGTTGTCGGGGGCTTCCATCGGGCTAATCGCCCAGGTATTTCAATTAGACGGCGGGTGGCAATCGTTTGCGGTATTTTGGTCATTGTTGGGGCTGGTATATGTATGGGCAAGCCGGGTGCTGTTTATAGGAATGAGTTGGTGGATTCTTCTTTTAAGCGGTGTATTAAAAGGGAAGTGGCTAGAATCGCTTTTTGAATATTTAGGCAAACATTTGGACGCTACGGCCTTAGCACTTATCGCCGGGTTATGGCTCCTCAGTTACGCCGGCGGAAAAGCCAACGAAAAACTATCCGTTTACACGCGTTTGGCGGCGGCCTTTGAAAAAGTCATGATGTGGTGTACCTATGCGACGGTTGCTTTTGTAGGCATCCGTTGGGGAATGATACGGTGGGAAAATACATTTTTCTTGCAATGCTTCGCCTATTTAATTGTATTTGCTTTTTTAGGCGCGCGCATGTATCTGGCGGTACAAACCCAAAACCGCATCTCCTTTAAGCGCAATGCGATATTAGCGGAAGTGTATGTATTCGGTATTTTTGCCTCGCGCTTTGGCAATTTATTAGCGTCCGGTTTCGGATTTATTATAGGCGGGCTTCTCGTACTGGGGTTGATTTATGTATTACGCAGAACCACGCGTTATATTAAAAGCATGGAGGCCTTCCAATGAAAAAACGCCTGTTGCTTGCGGTATTTTTCTTACCGCTTATTTGTTTGATAGGGTGGACAATTTTTCTAACCGTTTCACGCAACCAAGGAACGGAAGTAAAAGTAGCCGTCAGAGGCTACGACCCGCGCGATTTACTTTCCGGGCATTACATTGCTTACCAAATTGATTGGGCAAAAACCGATTGCGACCAATTCCCGGACAGCATTTGCCCCAAGGAAAAATTCTGTCATCAGGCACGTTGGGGCCGCCAATGCCGGTTTTATATACCGGAACAATACGCTAAAGAATTGGATGATCTGTTTCGCAAACGCAATTCCACCGATACCGTTTTCGAAATCATATATTCTTACCGGCCGGGACATAAGCCGCTTGCGAAAGAAATGTTAATCAACGGCCGCGCGTGGAAAGCTGCCATCAAATAGCCGATAAGGTTTTATTCTTTGGCTATTAATTTGCTAAAATAACAGTATAGGTCCCGTTCGTCTAGTGGTCTAGGACGCCGCCCTCTCAAGGCGGAGATCACGAGTTCGAATCTCGTACGGGACGTATTTTTATGGGGGTTGCATTATGGAATTATCGGTTGTGCAAACGGTGTTATTATCGCTACTTATTGTTGTTGTACTTTTCCTACCACTCACTATACACAAAGTAGAAGAAAATTTAGAAGCCTTTTTGTTTTGCTGCGGTATATTTGCCGTAACCGTCTCACACGTTTGGAGCGGACATTTAATCTGGGCAGCCATAAAAGATCCCCTTGTTATTACCTTCGCCGTACTCATTGCCGGTTTACTGTTCCGTCAGTTTAATACCCACTTACAAAAACTTACCCAAAAATCAGTTAAAACCATCGGGCTACGCTGGACTTTATTTCTAATTGTTGTTATTTTAGGCCTTGCCTCCAGTTTGATTACGGCTATTATTGCGGCTCTCATCTTGGCGGAAGTTACCGTCATGTTACCGCTTGAACGCAAAGGACGCATTAAACTGGTCACTTTTTCCTGTTATGCTATTGGTATGGGTGCGGTACTTACGGCCGTAGGGGAGCCGTTGGGAACGATTGTGATTTCCAAACTATCCGGAGCGCCACATTATGCCGGTTTTTTCTACTTAATCAACCATTTAGGTTGGTTTGTGCTGGGCGGTATTTTATTTATGGCGGGCATGGCCAGTTCACTACGCGAAAGCACCATTACCCGCGCTCCCGGTGAAAAAGCCGCCGATATCGGTAGCGACAACACCGTTAAAGGTATTGTTATCCGCGCCGGAAAAGTCTATCTGTTTGTAATGGCTTTAACCTTTTTGGGAGATGGCTTAAAACCGTTAGCCCTTAAAACGATTACGCACCTACACGCTTCGTGGTTGTATTGGATCAATATGCTTTCTGCGGTATTGGATAATGCCACCTTGGCCGCTATTGAAGTTACCCCCGCCATTGACGATCGCACACTTACGTTTCTGCTCATGAGTTTGGTAGTATCCGGCGGCATGCTGATTCCGGGCAATATTCCTAACATTATCTGTGCTTCTAAACTGGGCATTAAGAGCAAAGAGTGGGTGAAAGCCGCCTTTGGTTTGGGCCTTGCGCTGATGGTAGCGTACTTCGTATTGCTTTCCGCTATCTTATAAACCGAGTCGTTTCTTACAAAAACCCCGGGCAACCGGGGTTTTTCTTTTCCCTAATACGCGTACGAATTTTATATAATATAACGTGTATTTTACTAGTAATTAAGGAGAAATGATGAAAATCCATTCTTTTAATGTGCAACCGCACTTACCCGAAAATATTAAATTTTTAGAAGAACTGGCCAACGACATGTGGTTCACGTGGAATTGGCAAGCCATTTTGCTTTTTGTACAAGTAGATGATGAATTATGGACGGCTTCCAAACGCAACCCGAAATGGTTTTTAGGCAGCGTACCGCAAAAACGCTTTGAAGAACTTAGCAAAGATAAAAATTTTGTAGAACAACTCAACAAAGTCAAAGAATCGTATTACAACTACAAAAACAACCCCCATACTTGGTATAACGACCACAAACACGAAAACGGCAAATTATTAACGGCCTATTTCTCCATGGAATACGGTATTGGCGAAGGGTTGCCGATTTATTCGGGCGGTTTAGGGATGCTCGCCGGGGATCACATGAAATCCGCCAGCGACCTTGGTATGCCGATTATCGGGGTAGGGTTATTTTACAAACAAGGTTACGTCCAACAAGTGCTTAACCGCGAAGGCTGGCAAAATGAAGAATATCCCGATAACGACTGGGCCCACATGCCGGTAGAACGTGTATTAGATAAAAACGGCAAAGACGTAGTAGTTGATATTCCTTTAGGCGGCGAAACGGTTAAAGCGTGCATTTGGCGCGTACCGGTAGGCCGCACTTCGCTTTACTTGTTAGATACGAATTTGCAGGAAAACACCCCCGCCCAACGTGCCATTACCGAAAAACTCTACGGCGGCGACCGCGAAAACCGCATCCGCCAAGAAATCGTATTAGGTATCGGCGGTGTGCGCGCGTTAACCGCGATGGGCATTAAACCCACCGTCTATCACATTAACGAAGGGCACAGCGCGTTCCTACTCTTCCAACGCATTATTGATATCATGCAAGAGAAGAATTTAACGTTCGCCCAAGCGCGCGAAATCGTATGGGGTTCTTCCGTCTTTACGACTCACACCCCCGTTATCGCCGGAAACGAACATTTTGATCCGCAACTCGTACGCAAATACATGCAATACTATGTGGACCAAATGCATATTTCATGGGAACAATTTTTGGAACTGGGTAAAGAAAAACCGACTTCGGCTACGTATTGTTTAACCGTAGTAGCATTACGCTTATCTGCCTATTCCAACGGGGTAGCCAAACTACACGGAGCCGTCAGCCGCGAAATGTGGCACAACTTGTGGCCGGAATTACCGGTCAGCGAAGTGCCCGTTACCAGCATCACCAACGGTATCCACAGTTCTTCGTGGATTTCACACGAACACAACGAATTATTCCGCAAATACCTTTTTGATAACGACCAATTCGGGGAATTTGATCCGTCTGACGAAAAGTTATGGAAAAAATTTGATACGATCCCCAATAAAGAATTGTGGAAAGTACACAATGAACGCAAAAACAAACTGATCACATTGGTACAAGAACGCCTTAAACGCCAACTCAAACGTCAAGGCTTTGACGTAATGACCGTCAAAAAAGCCAGCAATGTTTTACAACCTGATGTATTAACGATTGGTTTTGCCCGCCGCTTTGCAACGTACAAACGCGCGACTTTGTTATTCAAAGATTTGAACCGCTTAGACAAGATTGTCAACAACCCGGCCCGCCCGGTACAATTCGTCTTTGCCGGTAAAGCCCACCCCGCCGATACCGCCGGAAAAGAATATATTAAACTGATCGTCGGCCTTACGCAAAACGACCCGCGCTTCAAAGGGAAAATCGTTTTCGTGGAAGACTACAACATGAACACCGCACGCTATATGGTACAAGGGGTAGATGTATGGCTCAATAACCCGATTCGCCCCATGGAAGCCAGCGGTACAAGCGGCATGAAAGCCGCACTTAACGGCGCACTTGCGCTCTCCGTATTAGACGGTTGGTGGGATGAAGTCGGTCCGTGTGAATTCGGGTGGTCTATCGGCGGTCCGGAAAATTACAAATCGGACGCCGAACGCGATGCCGTAGAAGCCGAATCGTTATATAGTTTAATTGAACAGGAAATTGCCCCTGCCTATTATGCTAAAGACGAAGCCGGTATGTCTAAAACGTGGATCAACTTGATGAAAGAATCTATCAAGCATATTGCTCCGTTCTTTAACACCAACCGCATGGTCAAAGAATATTACGAACGCTTTTATGTGGCCGCCAATAACTACGGTCAAATCTTAAGCGAAGACGGCAAAGCCGCCGAAGTAGCGGCATGGCGTCAAAAAATTGCCGAAAATTGGTACCGCGTAAGCGTAACCGACACGACCGCCGCTCCGGAAAAAGCAATTTCTATGGGCGAACAAGTCAAATTTACCGCCCGCGTAACGTTAGGCGGTTTATCGCCCGAAGACGTGCAAGTAGAATTGTATTTGGGCAAACGCGGCACGCGCGGTGATATGGTTAAAGAAAACGCGGTGGCTATGAAATGCGTAGGCCAAAAAGACAATGCGTATAATTACGAAGTAACGATCGCTCCGTTTAACAGCGGACGGCAAGATTATGCGTTGCGTATTTTACCGGCCAATAACGCAATTCCCAACGTGCTTACACCGTTATTTATCCGCTGGGAAGAGTAACGTAATAGATGCAAAGTAACGGTTTTCATTTTTGAGCATCTAGCCGCCGACTTGGCTCTTACGTACTTTTCTTTGTACGCTACGCGCCAACTTACGGCGGCTATCTATCCCAAAACTGAAAACTTACCCGGGAACTGTTAAAACAGCCCACTTCCCCCAAGACGAGTCAAAGCGGAAGATTATATGATTTTTCAAATTTGAGTCTAGTTTGCGGGATGTAGGCGGCCGCTAGGCGTAATGGCAGTTACGTCAAGGCCGCGAGACCGCAAAATAGTCCAAATTTGGAAAATTGTTTATCCTAAAAAGCAACAATGCACAAAATGAACTAATTTTGTGCATTGTGCGTAAAGCATAAGATACCAACAGTTATTATTATGTTAAATATCGTACTCATTAACCCCGAAATTCCTTTTAATACCGGTAATATCGGCCGCTCTTGTGTAGCCACCGGTACGCGGTTGCAC
Organism: Candidatus Avelusimicrobium luingense; assembly: GCF_902757105.1. Taxonomy (NCBI): domain Bacteria; kingdom Pseudomonadati; phylum Elusimicrobiota; class Elusimicrobia; order Elusimicrobiales; family Elusimicrobiaceae; genus Candidatus Avelusimicrobium; species Candidatus Avelusimicrobium luingense. The sequence goes on along the minus strand of NZ_CACVTK010000003.1, from coordinate 178,938 downwards.
CTTGTCGGCAAACTTGGTTTCATCATCGCTTCTAAAGAAATTCGCCGCTCGGGGTTAGATTATTGGCCCAATTTAGATTATAAACGACATAATACGTGGGAAGATTTTTTAGCGGAAGAAAAACCGACGGAAGATAAAATGTTCTTTCTATCTACCAAAGGTAAAAAATCGTATTGGGATGCACAATTTCCTGCAGACGGTTATTTGATTTTTGGTGCGGAATCGTGCGGATTACCGAAAGATTTTTATACGCGCTACGCACACCGTTTATTTACTATTCCGATGACAGGCCCGGTACGCTCGCTTAATTTATCTTCTTCCGCGGCGATTGTTTTATTTGAAGCCTTACGACAAAACCGCAACAAGTAATTTTTATCTTTACAAATAAAAGATATAATGTTCTTAGCCGTACAAACGAAAAGGAGTTTTATGAAAAACGTACAAGCATTTACGCTCATTGAATTATTAGTGGTGGTACTCATTATCGGTATTTTAGCGGCAGTGGCTTTACCGCAATACCAAAAAGCGGTGGACAAAAGTCGTTTTTCTAATTTAATGGCCATTACAAATGCCTTAGCACAAGCCAACGAAGTATATTATTTGGCTAACGGAGAATATACGACTGATTTCGAGGCATTATCTGTGGATATCCCCGCTACCAGTATTTCCGGGAATACAGCCACTTTTGACTGGGGCACGTGTCGATTAGCCGCTCAACAAGAAGTAATCTGTTTTGACACCGCCCGTTTGAACAACGCCTATACCGTGTACTATATTCACAGTAGCAGAAGCGGGTGGGAAGACCATGCGTATTGCGTAAGTCTGACTAACGAAGCGGGTTCCAGATTTGATAAGGTTTGCAACAACACAGGCTCGTTCAAAACTACCACCACTTGCAACCCTAACGGTGGCTCGTCAGTCCCTTGCAGAGTATATACGGTTAGATAAAAACACCCCGCTGTATAAGCGGGGTGTTTTTCAATAAAGCGTACCGCGCAAAGCGGCGCGATAGCACCGAGATATTCAAGCCGACAAACAACAACGAAATGCGGCAAATTAGACAAAAAAGAAATGCCGAGGGACAGGATCGAACTGTCGACACCTGGTTTTTCAGACCAGTGCTCTACCACTGAGCTACCTCGGCATTACTTATATATAATACTAAATTTTTACTTCACACGCAAACGGCAGAAAAAAATCTCTGCCGTTTGGCAAAATCAACTTCGTTTTATTTCACCGCGTCAAAGCCGGCTTGTAAGGCTTTTTTATTAAGTTCCAACATTTCCGGTTTTGCACGTTTATATACTTTTTTCATGGCGTCGGCCACGCTATCTAAAGTAACGGCACCCGTTAGTTTGACAAACGCACCTAAAGCCACCAAGTTGGCAATTCGGTCCATACCGACTTGTTTGGCGATCTCGTTACACGGCACACAAACCACGGTAATGTCTTTGCGCGTCGGGCGGGAATTAACGAGCGAACTGTTCAAAATAAGTAGTCCGCCTTTTTTGAGCAGCGGCTCAAATTTGGGCAAACTCGGCTCGTTCATTACAATTACCGTATCGGGGACGGAAACAATCGGCGTATATACTTCGCCATCTGTTACCACGACGGAACAGTTAGCCGTACCGCCGCGCATTTCCGGCCCGTAGGAAGGCAACCAACTGGCGTTCTTTTTATCTTCTACGCCCGCTTGAGCGAGTAAAATTCCGGCGGAAACAACGCCCTGCCCGCCAAATCCGGCTATACGAATACCTTGATACATTAGTTCGCCCCCTCGTCCTTAAAAATACCCAGCGGATATTGCGGCATCATTTTAGTGCGCACAAATTCAAGCGCTTGCGGCACGCTGGCATGCCAGTTGGTCGGGCATTGGCTTAACACTTCCACCATAGAAAACCCAACATTATTGACTTGATTTTCAAACGCTTTTTTAATGGCCTGTTTGGCTTTGATAACATTTTGCGGAGAGTCCACCGCCACACGCGCCAAAAACTTACTGCCGGTAATTTGCGCCAGCATTTCGCACATATTGATTGGCCAGCCTTGTAACTTCGGATCGCGCCCTTTGGGGGCCGTCGTGGCTACTTGTCCGACCAGTGTGGTGGGGGCCATCTGCCCGCCCGTCATACCGTAAATGGCGTTATTGATAAAAATAACGGTGATGTTTTCACTGCGAACAGCCGCGTGCACAATTTCCGCCATGCCGATAGAAGCCAGATCGCCGTCGCCCTGATACGAAAACACAATCGCACCGGGTTTAGAGCGTTTGACACCCGTAGCAATGGCCGGGCCGCGCCCGTGCGCCCCTTGCACCGTATCACATTTGAAATAGTCATCGGCAAACACCGCGCAACCTACCGGAGCAATCCCAATCACGCGGTCTGCAATACCGAGTTCATCAAAGGTTTCCCCCATCAAGCGGTGCACGATACCGTGGCCGCAACCGGGGCAATAGTGCATAGGCACATCTGTTAAACTTTTCGGTTTTTGGGCAATAATCGTCATACTTATTTGCCTCCTTTGGCGTCGCCTTGCATTCCTAACGACGTATCACGCTGACAGTTGTAAGTAAAGTTAGTAGCGTGTTCCTGTAAATCAAACAGCCCTTCTTTTTTGCCTGTTAAGAGCGAGCGGGCTGCCGTTAAAATCTTTTCGCCGTCCGGTTGTCCGCCTGCGGGATACGCATTAAGTCCCACCGGCACACGATCGCCTACGGCTAATTTTACATCTTGCACCAATTGGCCTAAACTTTGCTCCACGACCACAATTCCTTTGGCTTTTTTGGCCAGTTCGGCTAACCGTTTAGACGGGAACGGCCACAAGGTGATTGGGCGGAAAAGGCCCACTTTTACTCCGTGCGCTTTAGCCATATTGACGGCTTCTAAACACGCGCGGGAAGAAAGCCCGTACGCTACGAGCAAAATATCACAATCTTCCGTATTGCGTTCTTCAAAGCGCGCTTCGGTTTTTTCAATGAGTCCGTAGCGTTTGGCACGTTCGATAACATCGGCAATTAAATTATCGCCTTTGTAGGAAAACACTTTGCTTTTGCCGCGGCCTTGTTTGTTGATATCTACGGCCCAGTCAAATTTACCGAGTTTGTTAGGATCCACCGGTTCAAAATTAAACGACATGCTTTCCATCATCTGCCCCAAAATGCCGTCGGCTAAAATCATACAAGGCATGCGATATTTTTCCGCCAAATCAAACGCGAGTTTAGGGAAATTGCCCAATTCTTCTACGGAGTTGGGTGCAAGTACAATAACGTGATAATCGCCGTTACCGCCGCCGCGCGTGGCTTGAAAATAATCGCCTTGCGCACCGGAAATACTGCCTAAACCCGGCCCGCCGCGCATTACGTTGACAATCAAACACGGCAAATCGGCACTGGCTAAATAGGTGATACCTTCTTGTTTCAAACTCACTCCCGGCGATGAAGAAGAAGTCATACTGCGCGTACCGGTAGCGGCAGCCCCATAGACCATATTGATAGCGGCCACTTCGCTTTCGGCTTGCACAAATGCGCCGCCGTTATCTGCCATATGGGCAGACATATATTCCGGCACTTCGTTTTGCGGCGTGATCGGGTATCCCGCAAAGAAACGCACCCCGGCGCGAATAGCACCTTCAGCGAGTGCTTCGTTGCCTTTTCGTAATGCTTTTTCTGTCATATAAAAACCTCAAAATTATTCTTTGATTACCGTAATGGCAATGTCCGGACACATGCGGTAGCACATCGCACAGCCGATACAATTTTCCGGGTGAATCATTTCGGCCGGAAAATATCCTTTTTTGCTGATTGTTTTAGACGGACCCAAACATTTTTTGGGGCACACACTTACGCACAAATAACACGCTTTGCAGCGGTTGGCGTCCACTTCTATTCTAGGCATAAGTCTCCTGTTAGCCGGGGACAAAAAACCGGCTTATATATAGTATATGTCTTTTAGGACTACGGGCGCAACCGACAAAGTGGATTATTTTTGACGGCCTATATAATGGCACAAAACAAGTCCGGGGAAAACTACCAACGAACACAAGGCAATGGCCACTTTCAAACTCCATACGCCGGACAATATACCAATAAGCACGGGAGAAAGAGCATCCCCCAACAAATGAATAATAAGTAAATTAAGCGCAAAGGCGGTGGCGCGTACCGAAACGGGAGAAGTAGCCACCAGTGCCGCGGCAATTGCACCCGTCGGCAAAAATAAGAAAAAGATAGTAAGGCCAAACCACGCAAGCGCGGTAGCAACATGTGCACTTTGCAAACCTAACCACAACGGAACAATACAACCCGCCAAACTAATAAACATTACTTCATAATATGCACGCGCCGAATGGGCAAGCCGTTTTTCGGCCCACTTTCCCCCCACTAGCGTACCTAAAGCGCCACACATAATAACTAAAATTCCAAACCATACTCCCGCTTGCGCCGCGTTCACATGCAAGTAACGCACAAAATACGTAGGCACCCAAGCCGAACATCCTCCCATCAAAAATGTTACCGCCGTTTGAATTAAACACACAAACAAAAACGGTTTATGATGCAACAGTTGTGTATATTCGGCTAAAGACGGGCGAGGTTTTTCTGGTAATGCGCGGCCTTTATCCGGTAAGAAGAAGGCACATAACCCCAACAATATTCCCGGCACACCCAGTCCGATAAAGGCCATCCGCCACCCCCACGTCTGCCCGATCACGCCGCCAAGTCCATACCCTAAGGCACTGCCAAGCGGCAACGCAAGACCAAATAGCGCCAGTAACAAAGCGTGTTTTTCTTTCGGGGCGTGCTCCGCTAGAAAAGGTTGGGCAATCGTTGTAAAACCACCCTCGCCTACACCGGTCAGCCCGCGTGCAAACAACAAGTGCGAAAAATTTTTAGCGGCTCCGCTTAATAAAGTAGCCACACTCCAAATAAGTGCGCTTATTCCAATTAACCGCGTGCGGGAAAAGCGATCTGCCAACACCCCCATCACCGGTGCATAACACATATACACCACCATAAATACGGAAGCCAGCGTGCCCAGTTGCCAATCGGCTAAATGCAAATCAAGTTGCAGCAACGGAAAAACGGCATACAAAACTTGCCTGTCCATATAGTTGAACAGGTTCAGTAAAAACAAGATCCAAAAAATTCGCCGCATACCCATTTATTTTATTATAATAAACCTAGTGGAGGAATTATGAAAAAAGGTTTTACACTTGTTGAATTACTGATTGTAATGGTCATAGTAGGTATTTTAGTTACAGTAGCATTACCGAAGTATTATGCGGCTATGGAACATGGACGTTCCATGGAAGGGATTAACAATTTGAAAGCCGCCAGCGAAGTGCTTAACGCACGTTATGTAATGAACGGAAATACGTATCGTTGCAGCGGAGCGGCTAATGCCACCAATGGACGGTTTGTAATAGCCGGCGCCTCTACCGGGAACTTTACCCGCCCCACTTACTTTGGAGAACCGATTTTACGCGTATCCGGCACCACCGGATGGGCCAACTGCACGTCCGCTACTGCTGCTACCGTTTATATTGACATTGTACGCAACGGGCCCGAACCATACACCTTAACGGCCGTCAACCAAGCCGGAGAACTTAAATACATCACTTGCGTTGCCGGCACGGGAGCCGCCGCAAACATTTGCGAAAATGTCGGCGCGGAACTGGTTGGGGAAGAATATAGAATTACATACGGTAATTAAACCCTTTTGTAACAAAAAAACCCCGGAATTTATCCGGGGGTTTTTTATGGAATAAAGTATTCCTATTACTTATCGGTATGTAATGCTTGCAATCTGTTAAGTAACGCCGAAGGATTGACTAGCGGCACCGAAAACGGTTTGCCTTGCAACTTGCAATTTCGCACTGAGACTGTTTCATGCGCCGCTTGCATAAATATCTCTTTGGTCAGTTGTGGATACACTTGCACCCCTAGCGCATACAACCCGGCCACATACGGCACCGCCCACGACAAACCGCCGTTAGTGTAATGCACATAATCGTTTTTCCCCGTCGGAGAAGCAATCACACGAAAATCAGTCGGCACAATCACGTCTTGCATATCGGCTGACAAAAATCCAACGTCATTTTCATCGAACCAATACGCCGTACGGCAATAATCAGCCACCCTGTCCGGGTTATCTAAGGTATGATTTCGGCTTAACGTAAACACATCATTTGTGGTAAAAACGGCTACGCCGTCTTTTTCTAACGCACTTTTGGCGGCTTCAAATTCTTCCGCGCCCAAATCGTCCGGACTAAACCCGCGCGAAATGGAAACGACGCGGATTTTTTTCTCTGCCGGAAGTTGAGAATTTACTTCGGCCACGCGACGTAACACCTGTGCCGTCGGGCGGGCGTCATATTGCTCTTTCGTCGTTTCGCCAAAGGATGGGGCAAACACAAACACACGGGCAGACGGAGCAACACCTATTTCCTTGCCCGCCGCAATAGATACAACCGCCGGTGCATGCATACTTGCCTCTTCTATGTGACTCCAAAACGGGTCTTCTTCATAAAAGACCACATTTGCGGCATAATCTTTGTGATTAAGTAAAAGATTTTGGTCAATAATTGCTATGGAAACACCCTTTCCCGTAATACCCTGTTTGTGCAACGCGCGCAGATTTAATCCGGGATTTTTCCCGTTGGCTAAAATCTTTTTAGGAGAAAAACCTTTAGGCAGTTTTTTCTTTTTCGGAAATTTAGTTTTGCTGTCAAATGAAATGACATCAGACAACTCTTGTGCGGTATACTCTGTCAAATTCCACGAAGAAATATCACATGAACGGACATCCAATTCCGCCGGAGGAACCACTTTAGCGGGTTGTCCGTCGGGGGAAAATTGCTTGCATAGTCCCGAAAAATCAGCCGCTTGCGGGCGAGCGTTATAGTATGGCAATTTCAATTCCTGCGCTACCGCACCAACTGACAACAGCATCAGCACTACACTCATTACTTTTTTCATGTTATTTCCTACCGCACTTGCACCAATGCGAAATGCAAATACTCCGTCTCCGGCATACCGATTAAAACCGGGTGGTCTTTGGCTTGCCCGCGCAGTTCAATCAGCGCGGCTTGCACGCCTGATTTACTCACGCCTTGGCGGATAATATCCACAAACAACTCGCGCGATACATGATGCGAGCAAGTGGAAAACGCCAAATAGCCGCCGGGTTTCAACCCTTCTAACGCCATTTTGACAAGTTTGACATACAACCCCACCGCTTGCGGCAAGGCCTTGCGGCTTTTAACAAAAGCAGGCGGATCTAATAAAACAATATCGGGTTGGTCGGGTAGTTCGCCTTTTTTCATAGCAGAAAGCAACCGCTCGGCATCATCGCGATGGAAAACAGCGATATCACTTACGCCGTTAAGTTCGACATTTTTCTTGGCCAGTTCAACGGCCGCTGCGGAAGAATCACATCCCCACACTTGCGCCGCGCCGGCTTTTGCCGCCGTGATACCGAATGAACCGATATAGGAATATAAATCAAGCACCAGTTTATCCTTGAAATACGGTTTCAAAAACGCACGGTTTTCACGTTGGTCAAAATAAAAACCTGTCTTTTGGCCGCCGCGAATCGGCACGATATATTTAACGCCGTTTTCTTCAATCTCTACCGTTTCGGGCACTTCACCGATAATTTCCGGCGTATTAGTTAAACCTTCTAACGCGCGGAAAGCACTGTCGTTTTTGTAATAAATGCCGGTGGGTTTGAAAATCTTTTGAAGTGCTTTAGTGATTTGCGGTTTCAACAACTCCATGCCAGCCGTTAAAACATCCACCACTAAAACATCTCCGTAACGGTCAATGACGAGTCCGGGCAAATTATCTCCCTCGCCATAGCACATACGTCCGTATTTGCGCACACCGATTTCTTTGCGACGCGAATAGGCTTCGTCTAATTTTTCAAAGATAAAATCTTTCGGCAAATCATCTTCGCCTTTTTGAAGTAGCCGCACCGCAATTAAACTGTGTGGATTAAACGTACCGATACCAACTTGTACGCCTTCGCTGGACATCACACGCACCAACGTACCGGGTTCAATAGACGTATCCAACCCGTCAATTTCGTTGGAAAACACCCACCAGTGTCCGGCTTTTAAGCGACGTTCTTCTTTGGCTTTTAGTTTGATTTGCTGCATACCTTACATCCCTTTTTCGCGCATTTCTTCCACTTCGGTAAAGGGAATTTTAGCCGCGCAGAGCGGGCATTCTTTGGCTGTGAATGTTTGCATCGGATATGACAAGAGCGAACGCAACGGTACCGTCAAAGGTAAGTAGCCCATAGAGCGGTCCACAATTACACCTACTCCAATTACATTTCCGTTTAATTTATTAACTAAATCAATAGCAGAGTTAATTTTGCGGCCCGAAACGGCTACATCGTCAACAATAAGCACATTTTCGCCTTCTTTAATCGTGAAATTATGCTTAAAAATCATCACGCCGTTTTCGTCTTTAGACGCAAAAATGGCACGCACCCCGCGCACACGCGCTACTTCTTGCGCGAGTACCGAGTCCGATGGCGTAAGCGCCATCACCACATCTACTTTTTGCGTGAATTTATCAGACAACGCGCCCGCAATTTTTTGTGCTAAATGCGGATGTTGCATCAGCAAAGACGTTTGAATATACGTCTGGCTGTGGAAGCCCGAAGGCATCACAAAGTGGCCTTCTAAAATGGCTCCGTGTTCTTGTAACAGGCACAAGATATCCATATTATTTCTTGGCATGGTAATCTCCTTGATAGAACTCTTGTCCGGCTTTGAAATCGGTTTGTAACCCTTTGGTCTGCGCGGCGCGGATCGTTTCCCCCGTCTTTTTAGCACGCAACATTTCCACTTTGGGTTTTAACATAGACGACGAAATCCGAAACGCTAAAGCGGGGTTGCCGGACTCATCTGTTAAATTTTCCGCTAGCGCACCCGAACGAGAGGTATTAGAAAACATCGTCCATACTATAATATCAAAATTTTCGCTTACCCAGTTAATCCATCCGCTTACCGTAGCGGAAATGGACGGCCCCACCGTATAGGCATTATTAATTTGCATTTGCCCGTTTTCAAACGATACCGACACTGCCATATCGTTAAACGGTACATCTTTTAACACCTTGCCGATTTTGAAACTTCCCGCCCGTTCCATACGGTGCATAATGATAAACGGCTGGAAGGTAATGTTTAAGGCCTCTTGTTCTTCGGCCCATTTCTCCATTTGGTGTACCACACCACCCTCTAAACGCGCTTCAATGTTGCCGGATAATTTATTCATTCCCGCACGCAGACCGGTCAATTCAAACTCTCCGTTAAAGCGGTTGCCCGATAGCACCGGGCTGGAAAACGTATCGGCAGAAATATTTCCGCCAAAGTTACTCATAAAGTTCGGCAAGTTTTTTCTAAAATTACGCAGCCACGCCAAATCACCGGTAACGTCGGGCGTATTACCTGTTCCGCCCGGCACCAGCGGCACAATAACCGTCACAAAATCTTGCACCGTATCGATAAAATCCATCGGGTTAAAATGTTGCCAATGCATTGCCGTACGAATACGGCGGCGCGCACTTTTTAGGTTATTTACCGATAGACTTAATTTAAGGGGTACGCCGTTCACTTCGGTAGAGGCAATGTATCCGTACAAATTGCCGCCGCGCCAACTGGCACTTAAATTTAATTTATCAAACACCGTTTTATGAACGGTCAATTTGCCGGTGGAAGTTTCGGCATACAAATCGGAAAAATCTTTTTTCGCGCGGAATTGGCCCGTTACGTTTTCAGCCAAAAAACCGTAAATATCGCCGCTGGCTTGTTGCGCATCTATGGTAATAAGCGGGAACGTATATTTACCGTCTTGACGCACCAACTGACCGCTCAAAGAGGCTTTCCCGGTAAGTTTATAACGGCTAAGCGGTTCATAGTATTTTTGTTTACCTTTAAGGTCAAACGGTTTCGTGGAAACAGAAAAATCGGCCGTATAGGGTTGCTTAGCAAAGTTCATATTCCCTTTACCGTCGGCTTTTACATCAGCCGCCGAAGCCGTAAACTGATTAACCTTGAGTAAACTGTAATTGTTGGTCAGCACCCCTTTAGCCGTAACGGTAGATTTCGGAACGGAAAAAGGTGTTTTTTCCAAGTGAAAGACGGACAGGCTTTTGCTTTCAAAGGCCGGCACCGTGGCTTTTACATTAAAAAACGGGGTACGTAAATTATCTAAATCCAATGTAATTTCTACCGGTTTTTGGAATAAATACAGTTGGGCGCGTAAACTGCGAAGGGCAAAATTTGTCCAATCAAATCCGGCAAAATTAACATGTCCCGTTCCGCTAATTTCCATATCCGACATGCCCGATGCCCATTCGTTACGTAATACCATCTCCAGCGTAAAGCGCGACAGTTCATCAAACCGTAATTGCTCAAAGTGCATATTGAGTCCGTACACCGCGTGTGTAACGCCGGAAGATAAATCTTTGTAACTGATAACACCGTCTTTGAGTGTCCAGTCCTCTACGCTAACGGTAAATTTTTGCCCCGAAGATTTATTGGTATAAACAGATGATTGGTGTGCCCGCAACGGCGGCAAATTATGCTTTCCGTCTGCCGCGCGAATGATATTAAAGCGAGGGGCATTCAGGGCGATTTCATCAATAACGAGTTGATGGTCTAATAGCGGCAACAATTTGAACCGGAAGGTAAGCGAATCGGCAGATAATAAATCTTGCCCGGGTACGCCTTGCGTATCCAAGACACGAAAGCCTTTAACTTCCAACGTATTGATAAATTTAACATCTACCGAAGAAATCACCACCGGCCGTTGCAAACGTTTTTGAATTTCTTCGGCCAATACTTCGCTGACGTGTTGTGCATTAAAGGTTTTAACTAAAAACAGCCATGCCGCCGCAAAGAGAAGCAGCGCAAGCATAGACAAAAATAACACCGTACGCAAACACACTATAAAGGCAGATTTAAGTGCTTTTGCTGATTTTTTTGTCCACTTTGCTCGTTTTTTTTCTTCAGCCATACATTACGCCATGCGCGCGTACCACATGTAGATATAGTTTATCAAACTTCGCCATAGGTTGACTGTATCTTTTACAACCGCTATCGCGGCACTTTTTAGGTGGACTTGCTCGGCAAAGCCCCCTTTTAGCACAATAGCCAGCACCACTAAATTGGCCAGCACAATCATCACTACGGAAAATATTTTTCCTCCGGCCAGTTGTAAATCGGGTTGGTCGGCTTCAAACAACGTCTTAAACGTTTGAATAAAATGAAACGCCATAAAAAAACCCAATAGCCCTAAAAATAACGAACGGTACGGCGTGACGTTCCAAAATAGTCCAAGCACCACATAGATAAATGCTGTAAGTAAAACGTATCCCGGCACAAAATAAGGCGCAAGCACGATAAAAACATTGGTTTTATCCATTTTGACATATCCGCTATCGCGCTTGACACATATATCTTTCACGCGTGCCCCGCACAAAAACGCGGCAAGTGCGTGGGTAAATTCGTGCATAAAAACATAAGGGCGTGAAAAATCATATACCGTATAGTGTAAAATCGCATATCCTGCCGCGCCGGCCACAAAGGCAGCGGCCGTTTGAAAATGGCCAAGCACAGTTAGCAAGATATGGCCCGTTTGAACAAGTACAAAAAATACAGTGGGAAGTAAAATAACGGCAAGTACAAATTTGAGAAACCGCATTAAAATTTCTCCACCCAGCCGGGGCTATCGTATTGCAAGGCGGCTTGTTGACGCACCGCAGCCAGACGACCGGCACAACACGATACCGGGCGCAAATCTACTGCTAAAAACGCGCGCACGGCATCAATCACAGCACGTTTCAGAATAGGGTTTTCCCGCGCACCGGGCAGTTGTAAAGAGCCTTGGTAGAGTACATTTTCTTCAAAACGGCGGATCGCCCCACCGAGAATTTTATGACCGTCATCAGCCAAGAGATCATTTTCCACCGGACGAATAAAACACGCCGTTGCCTCGTGATTGACACTTGGCGCATACGCAGAAGCCGGTAATTTTTCAGTTAATACATGCCCGGAAATACCCGCTTGAGCGAGTTGGGTTAAAATAAACGTATGCAGTTTGCGGTAAATTTCCGTCGGGCGTTCCGGAGAGGAAAACACCAGAGAAAACGTTAAATCGTCCGTATGAAACACAATACCGCCCCCGGTCGGACGGCGGGTAAATTGACCGGAGAAATTTTGTGCCGAAAGTGTTTTTTTTACTTCACTAACAAACTGTGCGTAACCAAACGTCACCGCCGCTTGCGGTGTCCAATTATAAAACCGGAGCGTAACGGCACGCGGGCGCAAGTGTACCATTTGCTCGTCAAGTGCCATGTGTTCAAATACATTTAACGGTGGAGTATTAAGTAACACATCCATAAAACACCTCGTTATGACGTTAAAAAATTATATCAAATTCCCCTGCTTGCCGATAAACCGATTTAATGAGAAACATATATGGAAACGTCCGCAAAAGCACATTGCCTTTTGCGGACGTTGCGTTAAGTGTGCCTTAATAAGATTATGAACTTACCAACGCAAATTCGGCTGGCGTGCCGCCGACACCTCGTCAATCCGTTCCACCGGTTGCGTATGCGGTGCATCATGCACCAGTTGCGGGTTTGTAAAAATCTCGTCGTAGATTTTTTCAAGCGCCCCCACAAACGCATCTAACATTTCCTTACTTTCCGTTTCCGTCGGCTCTATCATCAGGGCTTCCGGCACAATCAGCGGGAAATAAATAGTCGGTGCATAAAAACCGTAATCTAACAACCGTTTAGCCACATCGGCCGTATGCACGCCGTTCATGTCATCGGGTTTGACAAACAACACACATTCGTGCATGCAGTTTTCGTCAAAAAATGCGTCAAATTTGCCTTTAAGTTTGGCACGCACATAGTTGGCGTTTAAAATGGCTTTTTCGGCGATGTTTTTGAGCGTTTTTGCATCAAATTGGCGCAAGTAACAATACCCGCGCAAGCAAACCGCAATATTCCCATAGAACGCTTTCATCTTGCCCAAACTTTGCGGCATTTGACCGTTAAGCGTATATTTTCCGTCGTGTTTTTCCACAATCGGGTGTGGTAAGAACGGTGCGACATGCGGTGCCGCTCCGACGGGACCACTTCCCGGCCCGCCGCCGCCATGCGGTGCGGCAAAGGTTTTATGCAAATTTAAGTGCATGACATCTACTCCGAAATCAGCCGGTTTGCATACCCCGATCAGCGCATTAAAATTGGCGCCGTCCATATAGAGTAGTGCGCCCGCTTTATGTACCATATCGGCAATCTCGCGGATATCTTTTTCAAAAAGTCCCACCGTATTGGGAATAGTAAGCATGACGGCGGCGGTTTTTTCAGATAAAGCCGCTTGCAACGCCGCTTTATCCACACAACCGTCATCGGCTGATTGAATATTCACCACCCGGTATCCCGCCATATTTGCCGTAGCCGGGTTTGTGCCGTGGGCGGTGTCCGGCACGATCACTTCACAACGCGCCGTATCTTTGCGGGCGTCGTGATAAGCACGCACCGTCAAAATACCGGTTAATTCCCCATGCGCTCCGGCGGCCGGTTGCAGAGTAAAAGCAGAAAGCCCCGTAATTTCTTTCAGCATTTCCTGCAATTCATACATAACCTGAAGCGTGCCTTGTACCGCACTTTCCGGTGCAAACGGGTGAGCATTAGCAAACGCGTCTAATACAGAAAGCACATCATAGGCCTTGGGGTTATATTTCATCGTACAAGAGCCGAGCGGATAGAATTGTCCGTCCAACGAATAATTTTTCTGCGATAACCGTGTAAAATGGCGTACCGTATCAAATTCACTCATTTCGGGCAAACGCGGGGCGGAAGTACGCAAACAATCTTGCGGCAAATAGGCTTCGGGCGCGTGGACGGTTTTTTCAAACCGGATTCCCCGGCGGCCCGGTTGCGATTTTTCAATAGAGAGTAAATTTTCCATATTAAATTTCCTCCAAGGCACTTGCGTACGCGGCGATATCTTGCGGCGTAGTTAATTCGGTAGCGCAAACGAGCAAGGCGTTCTTCATGGCTTCACCGGTTTTGCCCAAATCATACCCGGCGGCAATTCCTTTAGCGGCTAACTTTTCAATCACTTGCGCGGCCGGAACAGGACAAAACACCACAAACTCGTTAAAAAACGGCGCTCCCGACAGTACGTTAAACCCTTTAATGTTATGTATCCGGTCCGCCAGTTGGTGGGCGCGTTCCACATTAAGAGAGGCTACTTCTTTGAGACCTTGCGGGCCAAGTAAGGTTAAATAAATAACGGCATTTAATGCACAAATTGCTTCGTTAGAGCAGATATTGGAAGCGGCTTTTTCGCGACGGATATGTTGCTCGCGCGCTTGTAACGTAAGTACAAAAGCACGACGGCCGTTTTTATCTTTCGCAATTCCTACCATACGTCCGGGCAGTTGGCGCATATAGGCTTTTTTGGCGGTCATAATACCAAGCCCCGGGCCACCGAAACTAACCGGGTTGCCCAGCGGTTGTCCTTCGGCCACGGCGAAATCAGCATCATACGAACCCGGCGTTTGCAATACTCCCAGCGACATCGGATTCACTTGCGCCACCAGTAGCGCACCTTGTTCATGCGCTAGTTGAGAAATGGCCTTTGCTTGTTCCACATATCCTAAAAAGTTGGGGGTGGAAATAACTACACACGCCGTTTGTTGCGAAATCTGATTTTTTAAGGCTTGCACGTCCAGCGTACCGTTTGAAGTCGGCTTGGCTTCCGTCAAACGGATGGCACTATGGCGGGTGTACGTGTCTAACACTTCTTTATAATGCGGGTGAAGCAAGCCGGACACAATTACTTCTTCGCGCCCGGTAATGCGGTGGGCTGCCAAAACGGCTTCGGCCAAAGCGGTAGCCCCGTCGTAGTGTGAGGCCGTGGCTACGTCCATATCAAACAGCGCACACATGCAACTTTGAAATTCGTAAATCGTTTGCAAGGTTCCTTGGCTGGCCTCGGCCTGATAGGGGGTATAAGCAGTTAAAAATTCACCGCGGCCCGATAAAGCAGGCACAGCCGCCGGGATAAAATGGGAATAAGCCCCCGCTCCGATAAAATTTTTCAGCGGTTTATTTTTAGCGGCTAACGCGTGCATATGTGCGGTCAACTGTTGTTCGGTTAAGGCGGCCGGTAAGTTGTATTTGGGGTACAACAAATCGGCCGGAATTTTTTGCAACAGGGCGTGTATGGACGGGACGCCGATAGCGTCTAACATCTCTTGTTCGTCTTTGGACGTATGTGGAGTAAACATAAATATAACAAAAACCCCCGGGACAAACCGGGGGATAATTTTTATTTTTGGATAGTTGCTTTATAAGCCGCCAAATCTAATAAGACATCATATTCGGCGGGGTTTGTCATTTTGATTTTGAATAACCAACCGTTTCCGTGCGGCTCGCGGTTGACAAGGGCCGGGTCCCCGTTTAAGGCTTCGTTGACGGCGACGATTTCGCCGCTGACGGGGGCATAAATTTCGGAAGCGGATTTGACAGATTCAATCACGCAGCAGTTTTCACCTACTTTAACTACGCGGCCTACTTTAGGCAAATCTACAAATACAATATCGCTGATTTCTTCTTGGGCGTGGTTAGAAATACCAATGACGGCATTTTCGCCTTCTTTACAGGCCCATTCGTGTGTTTTCAAAAAACGGCAATTTTCTTCGTTATACATAATTTCTCCTTAAACTCGGTTTTTATAAAACGGCGGTTTAACGACTTGCGCCGGAACGCGACGGCTGTGAATTTCAATTTCTACATCTGCCCCGACGGGAATTTCGCTGGCTAAATATCCAACGGCAATCCCCTTATAGAGCGGCGAAAAAGTGCCGCTTGTCAAAATTCCTACTTCTTTTCCATCACAAAAAATCTTGCAGTTAGCACGCGGCACGCCCGCGGTTTTCAACACAAAGCCGACTAAACGGCTTTGAAAACCGGCGGCTTTTTTGGCAACAAGTGCCGCTTTACCGATAAAATTTTCTTTAGCCAGTTTGACCACCCACCCGCAGTTGGCTTCGTACGGGGTTTTGGTTGGGTTGGCGTCCTCGCCGTTAAGCAAATAGCCGGCTTCCAAGCGTAATACGTCGCGCGCGCCCAGCCCGCACGGTTTTACACCGAGTTGCTTTAATACGTTCCATAACTCGGTAATTTGTGCATTGGGGAGCATAATTTCCACCCCGTCTTCGCCCGTATATCCGGTGCGGGTTACATAACCGTCCGCCCCGAACATCGTGATCGGCGAAATGTGAAAACGCGGCAAATCTTTCACGCCGGGCAACAGTTGATTAACCGTTTCCACCGCTTTAGGGCCTTGCACGGCCAGCATGCTCCATTTCTCGCTTTCGTTGCGAACGGTAACACCAAAATCTCCGGCCTGTTTTCTAAACCAATTAAAATCGGTTTCCACGCAAGCGGCATTAACAACCACTAAAAATTTTTCGGTGGATAAACAAAAGGCGATGGCGTCATCAATGATAGTGCCTTCTTCGGTTAAAATATGAAAGTACGTTCCCTCGGCCGGGCCATTTTTGATATTATTGCAAGCAATATATTGCAAAAACTCCCACGCTTTTTTGCCTTCCACAAACAATTGGCCCATGTGGGACACATCAAACATTCCCGCGCTTTCGCGTACGGCTTTATGTTCGGCTAAAATGCCATCATATTGAACGGGCAAGAGCCACCCGTGGAAATCTACCATTTTACCGCCGGCCTGTTTGCAGGCTTCGCACAGGGCGGTTGTTTTTAGAGTTGCAGTTTCGCTCACGTTATTTCTCCTTACGGTTATTATATCAAACATTCATATAATTTTTGGGCACCACCCCGCGGTAATTCAAACCGCAATTTACCCTAAACTGCTATAATAAAATTATGGCAGATACACAGAGCGTCGTCAGCGACGTAAAATTATTTTTAGAACGCTTAAAAAAAGAAATGCCGGAAATCTTCGGTACGGATGAAAAAACCACCGAAGGAAACGGTAACGCGCCCACGCAAACCGCCGGTAACAAAGTGCTTTTTAACGGCGATTTATTGGAAGCACGCACCTATATAACGCCCGACCAAGAAGAAGGCGTGGCGTTTGACGGCGCCGTTTTCCACGTCTATCTGCAAAACAAAGAAAGCAATCCATCGGCACTTGTTACACAGTGGCTACGCGATAAGGCCGCCGAAGTTTTACCGCAAAAAACCAAAGAGTGGGCGGAAAAAATCGGCGTGGAATATAATCGCGTTGTGCTAAAAGATCAGCGCACGCTGTGGGCCAGTTGCTCATCGCAAAAAAATATCAATTATTCTTACCGCATTATTAAAATGCCGCCGGTGGTGCAAGATTATTTAGTAATTCACGAATTATGCCATTTGCGGTTTATGAATCACGGGCAAGAGTATTGGCAACTTGTGGGCGAGTTTAGCCCCGATTACAAACTCCACCGTCGTTGGCTAAACGAGCATAAAGACGCCGTCTTTGAAGAAATTAACATTACGCTTCCGCCGGATAATACCCCGAAAGAGAAAACTGAAAACAACCCGGCAGAATAATGATGAAAAAATTAGGATTTGTTTTTTCGTTGTGTATTGTCTTATGCAATTTGGGTTATGCCCAATCCAAAAAGTCGTGCCCGCCGCCGTGTAACGGAACCACGACTTACATCTTCTTTGAGAAATTTTGCTGCAGTAAAAACGATGAATTTGATTTGCATTGCAAGCATTATGAAATGGACGGTGTCTGCCAAGAAGACCAAACCGTGTTAGTTTCTAAATGGTTTGGGCAAACCGTGGAAGAAGAATTGCAAACTGCCAAAAAAGATACCACGTTATCTTTTCACCGTTGTAAAAATAAAGACCGCCAGATCGGTTGGAAGTACTTATCGGACATAGCCGTCTTTGAAACCAATGTATATGACTCCGACTTTATTTCTTCTTTTTTCGTCTATTCTTATTTAGATACCGGCTTGCCTTCCGACGATTTTTTGGTCCGCATGACCACAGAAAACTTTATCACTTATTTGTGCTTATATTACAACCCGAAAGCCTTGTTTGAAAAGCAAAAAATTGCGCCGTTTTCGTTTTTGCAAGTTCGTCAGGAAAATGAAAAGAAACTTTCAAAGAAGACCAAAACGCCGGTAACACCGATTAAACTAAAATCAAACAAATAAGAATTATTATATCGTTATAATATGCAAAACCGCCGGGGGCTTAACCCGGCGGTTTTCTATAGGAGTCCGCTATGGCTAAACAGCGGATGTAACTCAAAAGTATCTAGCGGATGACGGCAAGAGCGCTTTCCGATACGCCGCCCAACAAACCGCCATAGGTTTTGGTCCGCGCTTTCACTAACGCCACCAATTTGCCTTGATAAAATACCGGTTCCCCCACGCGCAAGCGCGAGTCGCTATATACCATACCCATTCGGCAACGGCGGCGTTCTACTACACCGCGTTTACGGAAGAATTGTTTTAAGTGTTCCGACATCGGTTCCCCGAATTTATCTTGCAACGTTTTTCCTTGTTCCGTACGTGTAAAAATCACATAGGGATTTTGTTTCGTCAAAGCAGCATCTACATTTACCCAAGCGACATCTTCCCGGATGACTAAGTCATCGGCTTTAACGGACACCTCGTTTCCCTGCTTAAATTTCATTACAATACGGGTGGGCTGATAGTTGCCTTGTTCCAAACAAACGGCGGGCAAGACAACTTGCGAACCTTTAGACACCAATACCCCTAGGCATTGTTTCTGCGCGGTTTCTACAGACAGTACTTGGTTGCTATCTGCCGGATGGCGGGCCGGACGGAACATCGTATCCTTCAGTAAAATTTTTTTCTCAAAAGAAACCGTCGCTTGCACCTCATAGACATTAAGCGAATTTTTTAAGGTTTCTTGCGCAACGGCGCGGGCTAACTCGGTTTTGAGTTCGGCAGACGTTACGTGATGCGCAGCCAGTTGGGTGCTGCCCAATACTGCGGTAAGTAAAAATACAACAATAATTCTTTTCATTTTCCTTTTCCTTTTAAGTAAGATAGATATATTATACAAAAGTTAGGAAAGACTAACAAGTATTTTTTTAAAAAAAATTTTTTACTTCTTAAAAAACATATTTTAAGATGTATAATAAAAGTTAGTCTAAACTAGTTTTAGTAGCAGATAAGCCCCGCCGCGGCGCTAAAGAGCAGCACACCGACGGGCCCGATTTTGCGCAGATAGACAAGCAAAAAGGCGAGTGCAAAGAAGAAATAACTTTTGTAATCAATGAAATTTTCGCTATTACACAACACAAGCGCGGCCGCCGCAATCAGGCCTACTACCGCCGGACGCAATACGGCAAGAACGCCTTGCATACGCGGCGAGTGTTGGTGCTTGAGTAAAAAACTTCCTAACCAAATCATCAACAAAAACGACGGAAGACATACCGCAAAGGTGGCTATCGCCGCGCCCCATGCGTCCGCCACTGTGTATCCCGTATAAGTGGCCATATTGATACCGACGGGACCGGGCGTAACTTGGCTAACGGCTACGATATCGGTAAATTGTGCCGTAGTCAACCAACCGCTTTTGAAAACAACTTCGTTTTGCAGAAACGAAATCATGGCGTATCCGCCGCCGAAATTAAACAGACCGATTTTGAAAAACGTGAGAAACAATTTTACATATATCATACGCGCTCCCGTCTAACGGCCCACCAAAAGCCGCCCGCTATCGCCGCCAACACCACATATATCGGAGAAACGTGCAACCCCCACACCAGCCCCACCACCGTTATCGGCAACCATACATTTTTCCACCCGATATCAGCCGCACGCGCCAACCGGAAAACAGGAACGGCAATCAGCGCCACCACCGCCGGGCGGACTCCTTTGAAAATGCGGTTAATGACCGGGTTTTGTTGATAGTTATGAAAGAAAACGGCAATCAGTAAAATAATGATAAACGATGGTAGCGCCGCCCCCAACGCCGCAAAAATACTCCCCCGCACGTTGGCGCGTTGATATCCCACCAAAATAGCCATATTGATTGCCAAAATACCCGGCGCACTTTGCGCAAGGGCGACCGTATCTAAAAATTCCGTGCGACTCAGCCAAGCACGTTTCTCTACGATTTCCTGTTCCATCAGCGGCAACATCGCGTATCCGCCGCCTAAAGTAAATAGCCCGATTTTGGCAAATGTGTAAAATAAAGAAAACAACATATTTTTATTTTACTATTTCACCACGGCTCTTTTAAGTATTCCCTTGGGTTAGTTTAATTTCAGCAATACAGAGATAATTTATAATATAATTATTGATATCACAATCAAACGGAGAAAAAATGAAGAAACCGCTTATCTTTGCGTTCGCACTCTTACTAGGTACTGGAACTTTAATAGCATGTCTCTTTTTGACAGGGCCTTTTTTTAAGAAGATCCCGGAAAAACTTTTTAATCACATTAAAAAAGATATAACAAGCGGCCTAGAGGAGCCTGCGACTTCCCAAGCACAACCGCAGACACATAAGATAATACCCTATACTTCAACTTCTCGCCCGGATGATATTGCATTACGTATGCCGGTGCGCAAATGCACCCGCTCAAACGGACAGGAAGAACATTGCGAAGATTACATCGATACCCTGACTTACATGAACTTAGCAGACAATATGTACTCTAACGCCGAAATGGGAGATATCAATTCCGTACGTAATTACGTAGAAAAATACCATATTCCGCCAGACATATACCATCACCCCAAAAATGGTACCACCGCATTTTTTACCGCGGTTGCCCATCATCATTTTGATATTGCCCAATTGCTTTTATCCTATGGAGCCGATATCAACGGAAAATTTGCGGGAGGAATCTCTACGCTGATTTACTCAATAGCACGGGGAGACGTAGAAGCCGTTAAATACCTATTACAAGCCCATGCAGACATAAACAGTTCGCAAGATAGTAACGGAGATTCCCTGTTAGATTTTGCAAAAAGCCACTTTAGGAAAGACCCGACCGCCGAGCGCAAACAAATTGTCAAATTACTTCAACAATTCGGTGCCCGTTCTTCCGCCACGCGCACACGTATGCTTTTTGGAATTCAACACCACTGCATAACCAAACGCCAGGATAATGATTTTTCACATTGGGAATGTTCTTCAAACCCCGAAACTTTTTCGTGGGGTTTCATAGAAACCATAGAAGATCGCTTACAATATAATGTAAGTCTGGCCAGAGAAGGAGTACAAACGTGGCGCAAACAATTTCCTTCCGCCAAAGACAAAGGATATTGGGAACAACAATGTCCGAATAATAAATCCATATATATATTCGGGAAACAGGTGGCAGAACGCACTCAAGCACATGAATATTGGGTAAGCGTGACTCCATATTCGTTGCTGTATCTTTCCCTGGAAAATCAAGAACATTTACAAAAACCGGATGCTGTTATAAAAAACTTGTGTAATGCCTGGATATAAATAACACGGAGACGCTCTACTAAATGCAAGTCTCTATTACAGATTTGCCATTTCGTCGGGATACTAAATTTTCCTTGACAAATCAAAAAAAAAAAACGATAATATAGTGGAAAGGGAAAAGGAGAATTTTATGAACAACAAAGCTTTTACACTGATTGAACTATTAGTTGTTGTTTTAATTATCGGCATTTTAGCCAGTGTGGCATTGCCGCAGTATAAAAAAGCGGTTACAAAGGCAAGACTGGCCAACATGAAAACAGTTATTGCGGATTTGAAACGCGCGCAGGAAGCCTATTATTTAGCCAACGGCCAATATGCGTTTGATTTGGACGAACTTGCCACTGAAAGCACCTGCAAAAAATTATCTGCCGACGACGGGACTACCTACTCGTGTGATGCCTATTTTGATATTGATGTCATCAGCCAAGTGCAAGCCTCGGCCACCAGTGCCAATTACGCCATTTTGGCCAGATACTGCCCGACGGTATCCAAGACACATACCCGGATAAGCGATTGCGTATCCGTACAAGAATTTGTCTATACCGTTTGGTTGGACCAGTCACCTCATCCCGGTCAAATTGATTGTTCGGGTTCTACCGCCTTGGGACAAAAAATTTGCGCCAACCCGTAAAAACAGCCCACAAAAGTTAGTTCACTTTTGTAGGCGTTGTGTTAACAAAACTATTCTAAAATCTAATTGATCCAACCTTCGTTCTTGGCGTAGTTTAATACACCATTAAAAATCCCTTGTGCCATCTTTTTCTGCACGGCACTCTGCGTCAGCCGGCCGCGGTCTTTATTACTGCTGATATATCCCATTTCCACCAGAATAGCCGGGCTTTGCACCCCTTTTAACACATAGAAGTTGGCTTGACGCACACTGCTATTTTGATTAACGGCAATACCGATACCGGGCTGTTTATATACGGCATTTCTAACATATCCGGCCAATTTGGAACTTTCGTTGATGTACTCATTTTTCGCCAAAGACTGCAACAAAGCGTCCACAAAATTGTAATGGACTTCTTCGTATTGCATGGCTTCGTTTTCTAATGCCGCCGTATCAGCGGCTTCTTTATCGGTTGCTTTTTCGCTGCGGAAATATACTTCAAATCCGTTGGCATTTTTATTCTTAGACGAATTGGTATGCACCGAGATAAACAAATCGGCCTTAAAAGTATTGGCAATTTTGGAGCGACCCGAAAGCGGGATAAACGTATCATTATCACGTGTGATTTTGACTTCAAAATTTTTCTTTTGCAGTAATTTGTATAATTCCTTGGCTACCGCTAAATTAAGGTCTTTTTCACGCGTGCGAGAGCGTACCGCCCCGGGATCTTTTCCGCCGTGCCCCGGATCAATAACAATACGCATTTTTTTATGCACCGGAGAAATAGCCGCTACCGGTGCGGGCTTGATTTCGGTTTGCGGAGTCGGTTTGATTTCCGTTTGCGGGGTCGGTTTCATTTCCGGCACGGCGGCAACGGCCATTGTTGGCGTACCTGCCGGGATACTATCTTCGCTATCGTCCGTTACAGACGGAGCGGGCAACGGTTCATCTGCCGCGGAAGTAGTTTTAACCGCATTCGTTTGCGGTGTTTTAGCCACCGGTTTTTCTGCCGGAGCAGCCGGTTTGTCTTGAATCGGTTGCAAGTTTTCGCGCCCTACGCGGAAATAAATTTTCCCGGAGTGTTCTTCTACCGTCCAATGTTTCCCCTGTTTGCCCAAAATGGTTTTGACAACGGTATTTCCGCGATCTTGACGGATAGATACCGATGAAATATGCCCCGTTTTAAGTCGGAAATTTTCCACCCGTTTAATTCCCGTATCGGGAAATGTTATTTCTACCGTATGCGGATTTGGCTGCGCGGATGTCCACGTTACTTGGCGGCGCGGATTAAAAATAATACGGTCTTCTTTGGCTAAGAGTTCATTATCTATCCGTGCCAAATCGTAGGGGCGTTCCACTTGCAATTCGCCATTTGTAAATGCAATTTCTTTCGCCAGCGATTGTTGCAAAACGGGCAACTCAAAAAATTCCGCGGGGGCCCACATATCCCCCCCGTCTATTAAAACGGGAGCGGACAGTTTAACGGTCTGTGCATTAACAATCAGTTCGTTAATACCGGCTGTTAAAATGGCATAGAAACCGCGGGTGGTCAGTTTGGCTTGCTTGGAGCGGGCAAATAATTCTACGTTTAGCCCCAACTTGCGGGCGGTTTGTTGCAAATTCAAATAAGTAGTGCCGTTTTTTTGTACCGTTTCTATCGTTCCTTGTTTGCGGCCCGAAAAGATAAACGGCGCTTTTTCCTGTCCGTATGCAACTACGGACAGGAAACTAACTGCTACCAAAACTTGTAAGAAATGCAACATCCGTTTCATACGCGTTGGTTTTTATTCCAATACGATTTTGTAATCTTCCCACGCCAATTGCGGATCGGCTTGGATTTTGAGTGTGCGGTGAATGTTTTGCTCAATATCTTCTTGGCGTTGCTTAATAGATTCGGCCAACACCGGGTGTAATACCACCCGTAAATTTCCACCGGGACGCCCGTTTGTTAAATCGTAAATTTCGCGTTGGATTTTAATACGCATGGTTTCGGCAGATAACACGCGCCCCGAGCCGTGGCATTGGGGACATTCTTCACTGATAAAACTGCCGGTGCTGGCGCGTTTGCGCTCGCGGGTCATTTCCACAAGGCCTAAACGCGTAATGGGCAAGATACGTATTTTCGCGCGGTCGCCGCGGACGGCTTCGGCCAATGCCTCCACAACGCGGTGGCGGCTGGAAGCCTTGCGCATATCGATAAAGTCAATCACGATAATACCGCCGATGTTGCGCAAACGTAATTGGTGTGCAATTTCTTTAGCGGCTTCAATGTTGGTTTGCGTGACCGTTTCTTCCTGCGATTTATTACCGGTAAATTTTCCGGTGTTCACATCAATCGCGCAGAGCGATTCGGCTTCTTGAATAATGATACTGCCCCCGTTAGGAAGCGGCAGTTTAATTTTACGCAAATTATCAATTTCTTTTTCTACATCGTACGCTTCAAAAATCGGCGTTTTGCCTTTGTAGAGTTTGACGCGTCCGGCCAGTTCCGGCGAATTTTTACTTACAAAATCCATCACGCGTTCATAATCTTTTTCGTTGTCTAACATATAGACTTTGGCATTTTCGGACAGCACATCCCGCGCCACCTGAAGGACCGCGTCCATATCTTCATGCAAGAGTTTAGGAGAGCGTGATGTTTCAAATTTCTTGACGATAGATTGCCATTGGCGATATAAGTATTTCACTTCACGTTCTAATTCTTCTTTCGTGGCTTCTTCCGCTTCGGTACGGACAATACACCCCATACCGTTTAAGTGTTTTTCAGCCAACTCTTGCATAATTTCATTGAGTTTATGGCGCGATTCGGAATCTTCAATATGTTTGGAAACTCCCACAAAACTTTGATGCGGCGTAAGTACTAAATAACGACCGGGCAAAGTCACGTCCATCGTTACTTTCATGCCCTTGGTGCTGATGGCATCTTTAACAACTTGCACCATCACTTCTTGGCCTTTATGTAACGATTTATCAATGTTCTTTTTGTCCCCGCCGATTACATCGGAAATATACAGGTATGCATTTTTTTCATACCCGATATTCAAAAATGCGCTGGAGATACCGGGGAGTACATTTTCTACCGTACCTTTGTAAATGTTGCCTACAATGTTAAGCGCGCCGCGACGTTCCCATAACAGTTCATTGACGCGCCCGTCTTCTAAAATGGCAATACGCGTTTCTTCAAACGACGTATTGACTAACGCTTCCACTACGGGAAGTTCCGGTATTGTTTTTGTCATGTAAAAAAATCCTCGCTTAGGGAAAAATCCCTTTTATATCGTGTGGTACACGCCTTGCGTGTCCCGCCAACATAATTCCTGCCGGATAAAATCAAACCCTTCTACCGTAAAGTTTTCATCTTGCGCCGGGACGGGAATATCCAGCCACGCCGCCATAAACCATTGTGGACGTATCCATTGTCCGCTTATCGGAACAAGAGTAAGTTCTATCTCTTGCGGCCCGAGTACACGCGATGCGAGCAAACCGTCGGTTAAATTTTTTTCATATGTAATACCGTTTAAGGCTTGCACCGTTACCGCTAACTGACTCATGCCGTTCCAATCTTCCAACTTCCGCCCGGACGAAATATAGGCCGAAAAATCGCCTTTCACCCGGTACCTGATCGCGGCCATCAAGTTCTGTACGGAAGGCAACGGATAAGGCACGCGCGTCAGTTGCAAAATCTCAAACCCGCTGGGGGCCGTTTGCAACAAGGCAGCACGCACTTCTTCTTCGCTGCGCCGTTCTAACAGATAAATGTCTAGGTACTCTCGCTCGGCCCGCTGTCCTTTAGCGGGAGCCGGGCCGTAAGCCAATCGCGGTTGGCTTGTTACAAATTTAGACGGCTCGTATGGCAAACCCGAGTCAAGCACCATTTTTTTTATACCGCGCAAAGCATGTGAATGTTCCGCCTGATTATCTGCCCAACGGAACACTATACGCATTTTATAATTTTTTGGCGAGTTTATCATCTTTTTTTATGCCCGTAAGCGGCGCGCATAAACCGACTGCACAACCCCCAATGCCCACAAACTGGCCACCAGGTTAGATCCTCCGTATGAAATAAACGGAAGTGGTATCCCCGCTACCGGCACTATACCTATCAACATACCATAGTTGATTAGCATATAAGTAAAAAACATACCAAAAATTCCGGCACATACTAGGTAGCCGTACCTGTCACCCGACAAATACGCCACGGCAATAATGCGCCATAAAATCAGAAAATATAACCCAAGCACCAGGAGCGTGCCCCATAAGCCGAGTTCTTCCCCCACAACGGCTAAAATAAAATCGGTGTGTCGTTCCGGCACAAACCCTAAACGCGATTGGGTACCGGAAAACAGCCCCTTACCCATAATACCACCCGCGCCCATAGCAATTTGCGCTTGCAAGATATTATATCCGGCACCTTGCGGATCGGATTTGGGAGCCAAAAAGGCTTCTACGCGTTTGCGTTGGTGCGGTTTCATTTGGTGCTCTACAAAAATTCCCCCCACTAATCCTATGAGCACTACTATTGTTGCCAATACAAAATAAAATGACGGCAATAAAATACGAAATTGCCTAAATAACCACCACATACCATAGCCCAAAAGCATAATAATTACAGCAAAAACACCCATATACCACCCATTATGCGCCAAGTCATTAAACACGCGTATCCACGCATAATCTAACAATTCCGGGTGCAGATAGATATACGTCCATGAAATCGTAAAAAACCCCGCCACGCCGGCTAAAAGCGCAATAAGGCCCAAATAAAACAAGTTAATCCCTGTGCAAAACAATAAGATAATAATGGACGGTAAAGTAACTACCACCGATGAGAAATCCGGCTGCATCATAATCAGCCCGAAAATAGGCAGTAACAGTAACCCCAGATAAAATACAGACACCACATCACGGATACGACGGCCGCGTCTATCCATAAAAGCCGCTGCCATTAAAATTGTTCCGACGCGGCAAATTTCGGAAGGTTGCATGGAAAAGAACGGCAACACAAACCACGAGCGCGACCCGCGCTGATACGATCCAAACAACAATACCCCTATCAGCAGTAGCAGAATAAACCCATACAATGCTTTCCATTGTTCATCATAGATTTGATAGTTAAAACTACATCCGACAAAAAAAGCAACCGCTCCTGCGACTAGTGCAATAAAATGGGTACGCACCACCGGAGTTGTCCACGAGAAACTATTGACCGCAGACATAATACATAACGCCCCCAGGACTACCAACAATACCATGGCTCCAAAGAGCATCCAATCTATACGGCTACGGCCGGAAACCAATTGTCTCATATCAGGCATCTTCTCCTGTTAATAATTCATCATAATCATCTTGTGTTTTTTCCGCTTGTTCTTTTTCTACCGGTTTATGTTGCGGATTATCAAAATAGGCTTTAAGCATATCATGAGCAATCGGGCCGGCGGCAGAAGAACCGCCTTCTCCGTTTTCCACAAACACGACTACGGCAATAGACGGTTTTTCGCCCGGATAGGCCCCAAAGGCCATAAACCAACCGTGATCAGCCCCATGCGGATTTTGGGCCGTTCCCGTTTTTCCGTAAACGTCAATATCTTTAATTTTAGCGCGGCGCGCCGTACCGTTATCCACCGTATGCTTTAAGGCTTTGAATAATTTATCATATGTTTCGGGCTGTAACTCGGCCACTTGTAAAATTTCCGGTTTACCTACAATCTTCGTTTTTCCGGTTTGGTTACTGACGATTTTGGATACATAATACGGACGGTACACATTTCCCCGGCTGGCTAAAGCCGCCGCGAATTGCGCCAATTTAAGCGGCGTAACTAACAATTCCCCTTGACCGATAGATAAATTGAGCGTATCTCCGATAAACCAGTACGATTTATTACGCGCCCGACGCGTAGGTCCATACAAATTGCCGGCTTTTTCACCGGGCAAATCAATACCGGTCGGACGGCCAAACATAAACATACGTTGCACACGTTCAATAGCGGCAGAACCCATTTGGGCGGCTATCGCATAAAAATACACGTCGCAAGAGTGAGCCATTCCTTCCCAAAAATCAACCGGTCCGTGCGTTCCCCAACATTTGAAAATACGCGGGCCGGAATCATATTTGCCATAACACGAAATTTTGCGTTCCGTATCAAACGAATCGCTTTCCAAAGCCGCCGCACCCGTAATCACCTTGAAAGTAGAAGCGGGCGGATAAATACCTTGTATGGCTAAATTATATTCATTGATTTTTTTAGAAGTAGGAGCAAGCATTTGATCGCTATAAGGAACAAAAATATTCGGGTCATATTCCGGAGCACTGGCCATGGCAAGTACTGCCCCGGTACGAGGATCTAATGCCACCGCGGCCCCACGCCCCGTAAGCGAGTTTTTTAATCCTTCCTGTGCGGCTTTTTGGACGGCAAAATCAAGTGTTAAATATACATCACTGCCGGCTGCCCATTTTTTATCTTCAATAATACTTTTTACGCGGCCGCGGTAATCTACTTCCAAAAATACGCCGCCGTCTTTGCCTTTTAATTCTTTTTCGTATTTTTGTTCAATACCGTTCTTGCCGATTTTGCTCGTTAAACGATATCCTAATTTATTATCGCGTTTACGCCATTGGCGTTCATCCATACTTCCTAAATACCCGAGCAAATGGCTGGCAAAATCACCATACGGATAGTGGCGTTTTGTTTCCTCAATCAAATAAATACCGGGATAATAGTATTGCAACTCTTGCAACGCTACCGTGCTGGGAGTAGATAAATTTTCCGCCAGCAAAACCGATTTGCCGCTTTTGGCGCCCGTATGTAATTTTTCCAACAATTCTACAAGCGACACATGCAAATAGGGCGCAAAATCACGCGCCAAACGGTAAAAAGAGGCAGGGTCTTGTTGGCCACCCAAATAATACAAACTAAATGACGGCGCATTAGACGCAATTTCCACACCGTCCGCCGTAAATACGCGGCCGCGAGGAGCCGTTTGGTATAAGATTTGTGTACGGTTACGTTCGGCCAATTGCAAATAATCGTTATGACGCAAAATTTGTATATCAATCAGGCGTACAGCAATCACAATTCCGGCGATTACTGCCAAAACCATCATAGTTTTCAAACGCTGATTAAATAAAATTTTGGTAACTGTTGCCATACGTTTTTTTATTACAATCGTTCATCTGTCATAAAATCGTAGCACATCAACCGAACGATAGCAAAGACGATTGGGGCGAGCAATGCCCCCACCACGGCTCCGCCGAATAAACTGCCAATTCCCGGCCAAAAAGATGCGGGCGTAAACCAGGCTAACAAGATATGATTGCATACGCCGACCATACACGTTAGTAAAAATACAATCACTACTTGCGATATGATTCCGGAAAAATCAATCCGGTCGCGCAAGGTGTACATAATAAGTGCCACAAACGTAAATAAAAAGGCGTTATTGCCAAACAATTTAACTCCGAAGAAATCTAAAAAGAGTCCGCATAAAAACACAATCGGGTAACCGATTTCCAACGGAATAACCGTACACAAGGCAATCGCAAAAACCAACATAAAATTCACGTTAAGTTCCGCATACGAAAACAGCGTCGCAAATCCCCAGTGGCAGATGGTGGCTAACACAAATAAAACAAATAACTTACAAATTTTCCACATAAACAGGCTCCTGTTTAGAAAGCACAAAAACTTCCTTAACGGCAGACGACCGTACAGCCGGGTCTATTTCAATCGTGCGGGCGGTTTGGAAACTGCCGTCATCGCGTATAGCACGCACCGTTCCTACAAAAATGCCCGCCGGGAAAATACTGCTATTTGCAGATGTAACTACTTTATCCCCTTTGGAAACCTCGGCTTGCAGCGGAATATATTTAATGCGAACGGCCCCGGATCCACCACCGACAAGTAATCCTTCTTCTTGCCCGTTTTCCAACATAACCGCCGCTGAAA
The DNA here is from genome assembly GCF_902757105.1 of Candidatus Avelusimicrobium luingense. Taxonomy (NCBI): domain Bacteria; kingdom Pseudomonadati; phylum Elusimicrobiota; class Elusimicrobia; order Elusimicrobiales; family Elusimicrobiaceae; genus Candidatus Avelusimicrobium; species Candidatus Avelusimicrobium luingense. Next base: position 148,873 of record NZ_CACVTK010000003.1, on the reverse strand, counting down.
AATCTTCATCACGGACCAGTAGCACTTTAGAAGTATTTTCCGAAACTTCCACCACAACACCGGCTAATCCGTCTTGGCCTTGTTCCAAGGATAATACAGCGCTGCGTTCCCGAATGCCATCTGCCGATCCTTTATCAATGGTGACGGTGTTCCATTGGCTAGGCTCGCGGTAAGCCACCTTAGCCCATATACCTTGCCAAGGCCAGGCCGATTCCAAATCTAACTCTTCGGTTAAGCGTTCGTTTTCCTTAAATACAGTTTCGGCTTGTGTAGCGCGAAGATGTTCCATTTCTATTTGTTGTTTTAAGCGCAAATTTTCTTGGTGGGTTTCCAATAATTCCTGTACCGTTTGGTGTACCCCTTGTGCATATTTAACCGTTCCGTGCGCGGCCCGTATCGGCGGAATAAAAATATAAGACAATACCGTTTTGACAGAAACGACAATGCCCTCCAACGGCAAAATCATAAGTAAAAACGATAGGAGCAAAAAGACTACCGGAAAGAAAAACCGGCGTCGGTTACCTGTATAAACTTTTCGGGTACGTTTTCGTGTAACAAGAGCCATAATAAAATCAAAATTTATCTATACAAACCAAAAAGCGGACACGGCTTTTCTTTCAAGCAGTGTCCGCTTTCCATAAGAACCGTAGAGCAAGTTAGAAAGATTTGCCGCGCGAACTGAAAAAGCGCGTTCCTTTTTCGTTAAGTTGTTCCAAAAACTTGCCCGTCCCCAATGCTACACAACTCAGCGGATCGGCTGCGCGGTGCACCGGGATATCTGTTTCCTTGCGGATGAGTTCGGTAATACCCCGTAAAAGACTTCCGCCACCGGCCACCACAAGCCCTCTGTCCACCAAATCGGCAGCGAGTTCCGGCGGTGTTTCTTCCAATGTGCTTTTGATAACATCTAAAATCAAACGCACCGGTTCCATTAAAGCCTGACGGATTTCTTCGGAAGTTACGGTTAAGGTACGCGGCAAACCTTGTGTCTGGTCGCGGCCTTTTACTTCCATGGATCTTTCTTCTTTTAACGGATAAACTGAACCTAAATTAATCTTTACTTCTTCGGCAGTCGTTTCGCCGACGATTAAACTGTATTTTTTGCGGAAATATTGCACAATACACTCGGTTAATTCGTCTCCGGCAACATCAATAGATTTGGCTACTACCATGCCGCCTAATGAAATAACCGCTACTTCCGTCGTACCTCCGCCGATATCCACAATCATGCTGGCATGCGGTTCGGCGATAGGCAAATCGGCACCCATGGCCGAAGCCATGGGTTCTTCGATCAAATACACTTCCCGCGCGCCGGCTTGGCGGGCGGCATCATCAACGGCCCGGCGTTCCACGCCGGTAATGTCCGAAGGGATTCCGATTACAATGCGGGGACGTAACAGACTGCTACGGCTATGTACTTTACGAATAAAGTAACGAATCATTTCTTGTGTTACTTCAAAATCCGCAATTACACCGTTTTTCATCGGGCGAACGGCTACGATGTTGGCAGGCGTGCGGCCTAACATTTGTTTGGCCTTAGCGCCTACGGCTTTAACTTCACCGGTTTCTCTTTCCACCGCGACGACGGACGGCTCACGAAGTACAATGCCTTTATCCTTGACGTAAATCAAGCAGTTGGCTGTACCTAAGTCCATCCCTAAGTCCGAGGAAAAAAGCCCTCCTAAATAGTCTATTACCATCGGTTGCCTCTTAATCAACTAATTTTACAATGGCTACTTCCGCATTGTCCCCTTGGCGAAGCCCTGCGCGGTAAATCCGGCAGAACCCACCCGGGCGGTTGGCGTAACGGGCCGCCAACACTTCGGCTAATTTTTTGCAAGCCGCTTCATCTTTCAGGGTTTCTTTCGCAGCAGCCATATTGTTGGCTTTGGCTAACGTAATCAACCCTTCCACCACGCGGCGTACTTCTTTGGCTTTTTGAAGCGTTGTCTTGACTTCTTCGTGCAAGATGATGCTGGTAGCCATGTTGTTTAACATCGCTTTGCGGTGAGAGGCGGTTTTGCCTAATTTCCGGTATCCGGTATTCTTAATCATACTGAAAGTTACTCCTTAAATTTTCATACCCAAAGAAAGGTGCATTTCTGTGAGTCTTTCTTTGATTTCGTCCATAGATTTTGCCCCGAAATTTTTAATCATTTTCAGGTCGTCTTCGGTCATTTTAACCAAATCGCGTACCGTGTGAATGTTTTCGGATTTGAGGCAGTTAATGGAACGGGAAGATAACTCAATAAATTCAATAGATTGATTGAGCAAATCTTCCTGTTTGCTGGAAGCGGCCGTAGCAGCCGGCGCAACGACCGATTCTTCGGCAACTTGGTCGCTGGTGGTGGCTACGCAATCGTCTTCGCCTTCAATCGTAAAGATATGAAGAGAACCCGATAACAATACCGCTGCGCGGTGCAAGGCACGGGCCGGTTCTAATGTACCGTCGGTGGTAATTTCCAAAATCAAACGGTCATAGTCGGTCTTTTGGCCTACGCGCGCCGGTTCCACATCGTAATGGACTTTTACAATCGGCGAGTACAACGAATCTACCGGGATAAATCCGGCCGGACGTTGGACTTTGGCGTGTTCCTCGGCAGAAACGTATCCTTTGCCGCGGGTAAGTTCAATTTCAATATCAAGCGCCCCGCCGACTTCTAACGTAGCAAGCACGAGATCTTTATTGACAATTTCTACGCCGTCCACTTCTTCAATGTCCGCCGCCGTAACAACGCCGGGTTTGGAAGCGTGCAATTGCACATATTCTTTGGCCTTGCCTTCCATTTTCACACGTAAGTGCTTAAAGTTAAGCAAGATATTGATAACGTCTTCGCGCACATTGGGAATCGTGCTAAATTCGTGTACGGCTCCCGCGATGCGTACGGCGCTAACTGCGGCCCCTTCCATACCGGAAAGTAAAATCCGGCGTAAGGAATTTCCTACGGTGTGACCATAACCGCTTTCATACGGTTCGGCAATAAATTTGCCATAGAAATCAGACGCAGTTTTTTCTTCCAACTGAATTTTTTGAGGAAGAACCAATTCATTTAAAGCCATGTAAGCCTCCAAACTATTATTTAGAATAGTATTCTACAATGAGCTGCTCATTGACAGGGTAGGACATTTCCGCTCTGTCGGGCCATCTTAACAATTTACCGGTCATTTTTTCGCCGTCATATTCTAAGAAACTCGGGCGTTGGTTATGTTTTTCCGCTTCGGTTAAACCTTGTTTGACCATGACGTTTTCTGCCATAGATTTATCCAAAGTTACCTTGTCGCCGATGCGCAATTGGTAAGACGGCACATTGACGGCTTTGCCGTTGACCGTTACATACCCGTGCAACACGATTTGGCGCGCGGCCTTGAGCGATACAGCAAACCCTAAGCGGCGAACGACGTTATCCAACCGGGTTTCCAATTTGCGTAAGAAATTTTCACCGGTTTGTCCTTCGGCTTTGGCAGCAGCATCAAACAAATTGTGGAACGGAATTTCCGACATACCAGATTGCCATTTGGCTTTCTGTTTTTCTTGTAAGCGGATACCATATTCCGATACTTTTGCTTTGCGTACTTTACCACCGCGTTTGGTGGCAGCGGCCAACTTGTCCATGACACAGTTGGTGTAACACTTCGTTCCTTTAAGGAACAATTTGCAATCTAATTTTCTGCATTTTTTGCAGGCAGGTCCTGTATATCTTGACATAAAAATTATACTCTCCGTGCTTTAGGCGGTCTGCATCCGTTGTGCGGGATGGGGGTGATGTCTTTAATAGAAGACACGAGAAGTCCGGCTTGTTGGACGGCACGAACGGCCGTTTCGCGGCCTTGACCGGGCCCACAAACCTTGACGGCTACTTCACGCATACCAAGCGCATAGGCTTTTTCGGCCGCTTTGTTGCTGGTGATTTGCGCAGCAAACGGAGTAGACTTCTTGGTACCTTTGAAACCATGGGAACCGGCGGTAGACCAAGCAACGGTGTTGCCTTTGTCATCGGAAACGGTTACGATGGTGTTGTTAAACGAGCAATAAATATGCACGACACCAAAAGCCGGGGCTTTGGAGTTTTTCTTTTTTGCTTTCGCCGCAGGCGCTTGGGCCGGTGCGGACGAGGTTACTTTTTCTTCTGCCATAGTAAAATTCCTTCTAAAAGTTATTTGGTTTTAGAACCCACGGTTTTTCTTCTGCCGCGGCGGGTTCTGCTGTTGGTTTTGGTGCGTTGGCCGCGTACGGGCAGATTGCGGCGATGGCGCTGACCCCGATAGGAGCCGATTTCAATCGCGCGGTGAATGTTTTGCGCGACTTCGCGGCGCAGTTCGCCTTCCACTTTGTATTCTTTCTGCAAAATGGTGTTGAGCAAACCGGCTTGTTGTTCGGTCAAATCTTTCACGCGGGTAGCGGGGTCAATTTGGCCTTCTACTTTAGCAAGCACTTCTTTGGCGTTTTTCTTGCCGATGCCGTAAATGTATTCCAATGCGACATCAATTCTTTTGTTTTTCGGTAAATCAATACCTGCGACTCTAGCCATATTTCTCTAAAACTCCTGTAAATTAACCTTGGCGTTGTTTGTGTTTTGCTACTTCGCAAACCACACGAACTACGCCGTTGCGTTTAATAATTTTGCATTTCTGACATATCTTTTTTACACTGGCTCTGACTTTCATTTATTTCTCCCTATAAGTTATTCTGCCACGGGTTAAATCGTACGGAGATAATTCCAACTTCACGCTGTCTCCCGGCAGAATTCTTATATGATGAACTCTCATTTTGCCGGATATGTGTCCCAGAATGACTTTGCCGCCTGCAATTTCAATTTTGAACATTGCATTGGGAAGCGCTTCTAAGACTTTACCCTCAACTTCTATTTTGTCACTCATACAACTCCGAGTTCGGATTAAATTGTCGGAACAAACACCGCGTCGCGTTTTTTACTTCTTAAACGCGTCCGATGTGTTATTCAAAAGCAGTGAGAATTTCACTGCCGTTAGCGGTAACGGCTATCGTATGTTCAAAGTGGGCCGCATAACTGCCGTCCAATGTGACCACCGTCCAACCGTCATCCAACTCCCTGACTTTATAAGTTCCCGCAGTAAGCATGGGCTCAATCGCCAAGGTCATTCCCGCTTCTAATATCGGGCCGGTGCCCGGTTTGCCGAAGTTGGGGATGTTTGGCTCTTCGTGCATATTGCGGCCGATTCCATGCCCGCAATAATCGCGAACGACTCCCATGTTATGTTGCATGGCAAATGTTTCCACCGCGTGCTGCGCGTCACCAAGACGGCGGCCCGGTTTGATTTGCCCGATGGCTTTGTATAACGATTTTTTCGTTACGTCCATCAATTTTTGGGCTTCCTCAGAAACTTTTCCCACGCCGAGCGTGATTGCGGCATCCGAACAGAAACCGTCAAGGCGGGCTCCTGTATCGATACTGATAATATCACCACTCTTTAATATTCTATCTTTTTTTGGGATTCCGTGCACGACTTCTTCGTTCACAGACGCGCAAATACTGCCCGGAAACCCGTAATACCCCAGAAAAAGCGGCGTCGCTCCGAAGGAACGAATCGTTTTTTCCGCAGCTTTGTCTAACTCCAACGTAGAAATGCCCGGTTTGACTAGCTCGGTCATTTGCTTAAGAACCGCAGCCGTCACCTTTCCGGCGGCGCGCATACGTTCAAGTTCTTGTTCGTTTTTTACTTCAATCATTTTATTTCTCAAGGATTTTTGTAATATCCTCAAAAACTTTTTCCGGCGTTTGATTGCCGTTCACTTCCACATATTTCCCGCTGGTCTGGTAATAATTTTTTACCGGCAGCGTGCTGTTGCGATATACTTCTAAACGGTGTGTAGCACGTTCGGGAGTATCATCGGGACGCGTGTATAATTCGCCGCCGCAAGCCGAACATTTTTCTAACGGGTTTTTTATATCTACACGCAAAATCGCACCGCATTTTTTGCATTGTCTGCGCGAGCAAATGCGGTTGACAACTTCTTCTGCGGGAAGATCAATCATAATGACGTGTGTAATCGCGCGGTTCAAGCGTTGCATCATAGCATCTAATGCTTCGGCTTGCGGAACCGTACGCGGAAACCCGTCAAAAATAATTCCTTTGTCCGTAGATTTGACGATTTTCTCCAACATCTGCACCATCAGTTCATCCGGTACCAAATTGCCTTTATTGACAATTTCGCCCAATTGTTTACCTAACGGCGATCCCGATGCAATTTCTGCGCGCAAGACATCGCCCGTAGAAATATGATGCAACGGAAATGTTTGTAACAATTTCGCAGATTGTGTGCCTTTACCGGCACCCGGACATCCCATTAAAATAATGTTCATAAATTACTCTTTTACTGCTAAAATTTTTCCTGCCAAACCGGGATAGTTTGTGGAATTTTTGGGAATTTCTTCCCTCCACATCCAACTTAATAGTTTATGGGTTTTTGAGGAGATTGCTAGGCGTGTAGCGGCGAAGCTTACTTCGTTAAGCGAGCCGCGTAACAACAACGCAATCTCCCAAAAACACAAAACTATTGGCCGACGTTAAACCAGCGGCCTTTAATTCTTTTGGACCCTTTCATCAGCGGTTCATAGTTACGCGCGAGTAAGTGCGCTTGCACTTGCCCAACGGTATCTAACGCCACGCCGACTACGATGAGCAGCGCGGTGCCACCGAAGTAAAAGTCCACGTTAAAATACGCACGGAAGAAGTCCGGCAAGACCGCAATCAAACAAACAAAGATGGCGCCGCAGAACGTCAAGCGGTTCATGACCCATTCAATGTAGTTTTTAGTCGGTTCACCGGGACGGATTCCGGGAATAAAACCGCCCCATTTCTTCATGTTATCGGCTAAATCAGACGGGTTAATCGTCATAGAGTTATAGAAATAACAGAAGAAAATAATGAGCGCCGAAAACAGCAACATGTACCATGTACTGCTATGGTTCATGGCACCGAGCAATTTTTGTGCCCATTCGGCTTCTTGGTTAAAACTTGCAATCGTGAGCGGCAACGAAATTACAGACGACGCAAAGATAACCGCGATTACACCGCTTTGATCAATCTTAAGCGGTAAATAACTGGTTTGTCCGCCGTACGCTTTATTGCCTACTTGACGTTTAGCATATTGTACCGGGATTTGGCGTTGGGCCGTTTCCAACCACACCACCAAGGCCGTTACCACAGCCACTGCGCCGAAAATAAGTAACGCGACAAACAAATCCATTTCGTCGGTTTGTACGCGTTTAACGACTTCCATAATAGCACTGGGCAAGCGATCCACGATACCCGCAAAGATGATAAGCGAGATACCGTTTCCGACGCCTTTTTCGGTAATTTGTTCACCCAGCCACATCACAAACATCGTGCCTGCAGCCAAGGTTAAAACCGTCGTCACAAAAAACAAAAAGGACGGATTGACCACCGCCGATACGCCGCCCACACCCGTTACGCGGGTGATGGCAAACGTCATCATAGAGCCTTGCAAGACGGCTAAAAACAGTGCAAAAATACGGGTAATCTGGTTTTCTTTTCTTCTGCCGGATTCCCCTTCTTTATGCATGCGGTCCAATGCCGGGAAAATATGAGCCCCGCGCACCAACCCCATAATGATGGAAGCGTTAATGTACGGCATGATACCTAGCGCCAATATGGAAAAACGCCCCAATGCACCGCCCGAAAAGATATTCATAAAACCTAAAATACCGTTTTGGTGGGCTTGGAACAATTGTTTTAATACTTCCGTATTGATACCGGGTATAGGGATTGCAGCCGCAATCCGGAAAACAGCGAGCGCCCCGAACACAAAAAGTAAGCGCTTTCTGAGTTCGGGTGCGTTCAAGATATTTGCAACTGTATTATTTGCCATTATTTGGTCTTCTGTTCAATAACAGTTACGGTGCCGCCGGCTTTTTCAATGGCCGCTTTCGCGGTAGCGGAAAAACCATGAGCAGACACTTTTAACGCCTTGGTGAGGGTGCCGTTTGCAAGCACTTTCACGCGGGTAACATCATGAATGATACCGGCTTTTTTCAAGGCTTCGGGGGTAACTTCCGTTCCCGCAGCAAAAACTTTTTCCAACGAGCCAACGTTTACATAATCGTAGCGTTTGGCAAAATCTTTATTGGAAAAACCGCTTTTCGGCGTATGGCGGATCAAAGGCATTTGTCCGCCTTCTTTGCTTTCTTTGCGGGTGTTACCGGAGCGGGAGGTTTGACCTTTCATCCCTTTGGTGCAGTAGTTGCCCAAACCGGAACCCGGCCCGATGCCCAAGCGTCTTCTTTCTTTTCTAGACCCATGTTTAGGGAAAAGTGTATTTAAACTTACCATAATATTTTCTCCTCCCCTTATTTAGCCTCAGCGGATTCGGTTTTTACTTCTTCCGCTTTGGGGGTTTCTTGCGCCGGGGCGGCTTTGCCGCGAATTACATTGACGGCTTCTTTGCTTTTAAGTTGCTTGAAAGCCTCTAACGTCGCATAGACCAAGTTGCACGGGTTGGTGCTACCTAAACTCTTGGCCAAAACGTCCTTAATGCCGGCGGCTTCAAACAACAACCGCACACCGCTTCCCGCGATTACACCGGTACCGGGAGCAGCCGGTTTCATCCAAACCGACGCAGCCCCGAATTTACCGATCGTTTCATGCGGAATCGTTTCGCCGACAATCGGGAACGTAATCATGTGTTTGCGCGCATGGGATTCAGCCTTGGAAATAGCCAACTGAACCTGATTCGCCTTGCCAATAGCAACGCCCACTTTGCCCATGCCGTTTCCGACAACTACGAGCGCGCGGAAGCCAAAGCGTTTACCGCCTTTGACTACCTTGGCCGTTCTGGCAACGTGGATAACCGTGGTTTTACCTTCTACCGCCGGTTTTGCTTTTTGAAACTCGGCTCTTTTGCCTTTCGCTTCTTTTTTATTTTCGCTTTTCACGAGCGTTTCATTGGACATTAAATTCACCTGTAACTTAGAATTTCAATCCTGCTTCTCTGGCAGCATCGGCTAACGCTTTGATTCTGCCGTGATAGACACGTCCGCCGCGGTCAAACATCACTTCGCTAATGCCTTTGTCTAAGGCTTTTTTAGCAATCGCAGCACCGAGGGCTTTGGCCGCTTCAATGCTTTTGCCGGACGTTTCAAATTTGCCTTCAAATTCTTTAGACAACGTCGTAGCAGACACTAACGTGCTGTGGGTGTTGTCGTCAATGATTTGGGCATAGATGTATTTTAAACTTCTATACACCGACAAGCGCGGCCGATGCGCACCGTTTTTCAACAAGTGCTCGCGGCTGCGGTCTTTGCGGAATTGGTATCTTGCTTGTTTAGTAGCCATAATTATTTACCTCCCGCCGCAGTCTTACCGGCTTTGCGGACGATGTGTTCGCCTTGGTATTTAATACCGCTGCCTTTATAGGGCTCCGGAGGTCTGATTCTTCTGATTTTGGCCGCGAAATCACCTACTTTGAATTTGTCGCTGCCTTTAATCGTTACCGCGCCGGATTTCGGATCTACCACGACGGTTAACCCTTCGGGAATATCCAAATTGACGGGGTGAGAAAAACCCAATTCCAAATTGAGTTTTTTGCCGGCTACGCTGGCGCGGTATCCTAAACCGTTGATTTCCAATACTTTGGAAAAACCGTTTGTTACACCTTCAATGATGTTGAATACGTTAGCGCGGGTAGTACCGTGTAAGGCATTGAGTTCTTTTACGCGGCCTTCGGCTACGGTGAAAGTCAAGGCGCCGTCTTTAAGTTCCGGGGTAATACCGGCCGGTACTGTGTAAGACAACGAACCTAACGCACCCGTAGCGGTGATTAAATTGTCTTTAATTTCCACTTTGGTTTTAGCGGGAATATTGATTACTTTTTTACCGATTCTGCTCATATTCCCCCCTTACCACACTTGGCACAACAATTCGCCGCCGATTTTTTCGGCTTTGGCTTGTGCGTCCGTCATAACACCTTTGGAAGTGGACAAGATCGTCACACCGAAGGCACCGCGGACTTTGGGGATATTGTTATACGCACTGTACACGCGAGAACCCGGTTTGGAAATACGTTTCAAACCTTGGATTACACATTCGTTTTCCGGCGTATATTTCAAAAATACCCGTACCACGCCGCCTTTGGTTTCATTGTGGACGGCTTTGAAATTGGCGATATACCCTTCTTCTTTGAGTACGCGCGCAATTTCGGTTTTGATTTTAGAAAAAGGGATATCCACTTTTTCTTTTTTCTTCATATTGGCATTTCTTATTCTGGTTAAGAAATCTGCAATTGGATCCATATACTTAAGTTTTCGTCCCAAGCCACTTTCTTTTTCAAGAGTTGGCCCGAAAGCGAAACTTCCTCCTGTAAATTACCAGCTCGATTTTCTAAGACCCGGGATTAAACCCTGGTGTGCCATCTTTCTCAGGCAGATACGGCAAAGGCCGAAGTCGCGATAGTATCCGCGCGCACGTCCGCAGATTTGGCAGCGGTTGTGATAGCGCACAGCGAACTTTTGGTCTTTCGCCATTTTTGCAACCCATGCTTTAGTAGCCATAAAGTTTTGCTCCTCTTATTTGGTCGCCTTGCGGAACGGCAAGCCCATGTAATCCATGAGCATGCGGCCGGTTTGGTCGTTTTGGGCAGTGGTAACGAACGTAATGTTCATACCATGAGCCTTGGGCGATTTTTCCACGTCAATTTCCGGGAAAATATAATGTTCTTTAATACCCAAGTTCAAGTTGCCTTTGCCATCAAAACTGGCATTGAAACCCTGAAAGTCGCGGATGCGCGGGCAAGCAATGCAGATGAAGCGTTCCATAAACTCATACATCTTGGCACCGCGTAACGTTACGCGCACACCAATCGGCATACCTTCTCTTAACTTAAAGTTAGAGATAGATTTTTTAGCGCGGCGCACTTGAGCGGCTTGACCGGCAATAGCGGTCAAATCTTCTTTGGCCAGTTCCAACGCTTTGATGTCTTCGCGGGCATCTTTTACACCGATGTTGATGACGATTTTGGTCATTCTCGGTACGGCCATCGGGCTTTTGACGTTCATGTCTTTAAGCAAAGCCGGAAGCACTTTTTCTTTATAGAGGGCTTGCAAGCGGGGTTGATACCCTGCGGGAGCCTTCGTTACGGTTTTTGTTTCTTTTTTCGTCATGTTACTTACCTAGATTAAATGATCGGCTCATTGCATTTGCGGCAGACGCGCGTTTTGGTGCCGTCAGCAGCGATTTGCACTTTGGGCGTCATGGCTTTTTTGCATTTGCCACAGACAACAGCAACGTTAGAAGCGTCTAACGCGGCTTCCATCTTGATAATGCCGCCCTGCTTATTTTGGGAAGGTTTCACGTGTTTGGAAATCATGTTAATTCCGGTTACCACAACGGTATTTTTAGACGGATTGACCGATTTCACTTCACCCTTCTTGCCTTTGTCTTTACCGGACAAAACTAAAACGGTATCTTTTTTCTTGATAATCATACTATACCACCTCAGGAGCGAGCGAAATGATTTTCAAGAAATTCTTTTCGCGCAACTCTCTAGCAATCGGGCCGAATACACGGGTGCCTTTGGGTTCGCCATTATCGTTGATGATGCAAACGGCATTGTCATCAAAACGAATGTACGAACCGTCTTTTCTTCTCTTTTCACGCGCTACGCGCACTACTACCGCGCGTACCACGTCGCCTTTTTTAATGGCAGAGGTCGGGATCGCATCTCTGACGGAGCACATAATGACGTCTCCCAAAGTTGCGATATCCCGGTGGTGGCCACCGCGCACCTTAAAGCATTGTACTTTACGGGCGCCGGAATTGTCGGCCACATTGAGGATGCTTCTTAATTGAATCATACTTTTCTAACTCCAGTTTTTACAAACTAAGCTCTGGCTTTTTCCACAATTTTGGAAACACGCCATTTCGTCGTTTTAGAAACGGGACGGGTGCTCATAATTTCCACTTTGTCGCCGATTTTGCTTTCATTTGCTTCATCATGCGCGTGGAATTTGGCTGCTCTTTTGAGCGTTTTGCCGTAGCGTTCATCATGCACCAAGCGTTCTACGGAAACGGTGCGGGTTTTGTCCATTTTATCGGACACGACGACGCCGGTCAGCACTTTTCTTTTGCCACGAATTTCTTTTTCCATGGTTTAGCCTCTATTTTTGCTCTTTCTTTTGGTTAATCAGCGTTTGCAACAGAGCAATTTCGCGTCTTACAGCGCGGATTTCCATCGGGTTGGCGATGGGCGTCGTGCTGTGTTTGAAAAGAAGGTTGAATTTCTTTTCTTGGGCTTTGCTAAGCGCTTCGCTCAGTTCAGCCACGGTTTTGTTTTTCAAAGCTTCTTTTTCGTTCGTTTTCATAAACTACCTTCTCGTTACTAATTTGGTTTTGATGGGCAGTTTATCAGAAGCCAAGCGCATTGCACGCTTCGTATCTTCTTCAGAAGCCCCTTCCAATTCAAACAAAATCCGGCCCGGTTTTACGACGGCAGCCCAATATTCGGGCGCACCTTTACCTTTACCCATACGGGTTTCGGCCGGGTGTTTGGTGATGGCTTTATCCGGGAAAATGCGAATCCACAATTTCCCTTTTTTCTTAATAAAGCGGGACAAGGTTACACGGGCCGCTTCAATTTGGCGGGCGGTAATCCATTTGGGTTCTAATGCTTTCAACCCATATTCGCCGAAGACCACTTCCGTTCCGCGTTTGGCATTGCCTTTAATGCGCGGGGCGCTGAAGGGTTTGCGGTATTTAACTCTTTTAGGCATCAACATAAGTCAAATTCCTCTTATTTCGCTTCTACGGCAGCAACCGTTTCTTCAACGACGCCTTCCGTAGCGGCGGTTTCCATGTCGCGGTGTTTCTTGAGTTCATTCATAATCTCTTTGGGAGATTTGGCGAAGTGAGTTCTCTTGAAAATCCAGACCTTGATACCAATTTTACCGCTAACGGTGTTCGCTTCGGTAAAACCGTAATCAATATCGGCGCACAGCGTGTGGAGCGGTACGCGGCCTTCACGTTTCCATTCCGTGCGGGCAATTTCCGCACCGCCTAAACGACCGGATACCATAATTTTAATACCCAGCGCTTTGCCGGAAAGGGCTTTTTCAATCGCTTTCTTGATAGCGGCACCGTAGTGGGCACGTTTTTCAAGTTGCATGGCGATATTTTGCGCAACGAGTTGGGCATCGGTTTCCGGGTTTTTGATTTCTACTACGTTCACAAAGGTTTTGCTGCCGGTGAAGGCTTCTAACTCTTTGCGTAACGCTTCAATATCAGCACCTTTTTTACCGATAACCACACCCGGGCGGGCCGTGTGAATGTTCACACGCAAGAACGCACCGGCTCTTTCAATACCTACATAGCTGATAGCAGCCATGTTGAATTTGTTCTCAACGATTTTGCGGATTTCAAAATCTTCTTTGATCAAAGCGGGCATATTCTTCGGAGCGAACCATCTGGAACGCCAATCTTGAATATAACCTAAGCGAATTGACCGGGGGTGAATCTTATGTCCCATAGTTTAGCGACCTCCCTTTTTTTCGTCGGTTACAATAACCGTCAAGTGGCACATGCTCTTTTTATAGGGCATCGCACGACCTTGCGGGCCGGGTTGCACTCTTTTCAAGTGGCCGCTGGGGCCTAAGTTGGCAAAGGCTTCTTTAATGAATACTTTGCTGAAATCCAGTTTCTTGCCGGCTTTTACTTCTAAGTTGGCAGCAGCGCTGTGAAGCGTCTTGGCTACTAAATCAGCAGTACGTTTGGCTACGAAAGGAAGTACATCTTCCGCCGCCTTGACGTTTTTTCCGCGGATTTGGTCAAGCACTAAGTTCACCTTGCGGCTACCGAAGCGTTGAAATTTTGCTTTTGCACAAGCTTCCATATCAAATCCTCAACTCTTATTTTAAGGCGGTGGAATCTTTCGTCATACCACCATGACCTTTGAACAAACGCGTGAACGAAAATTCACCGAGTTTGTATCCTACCATACGTTCGGAAACGTAAATGGGAAGAAACTTGCGGCCATTATGTACCAAGAAAGTATGACCTACAAATTCCGGTACAATCGTGCAGGCTCTTGCCCACGTCTTGATAGGTTTTTTTTCATTGGAAGCGTTCATTGCTTGAACTTTTTCCAACAGGTTTAAATCCACAAACGGACCTTTTTTAGTTGATCTTCCCATAATTATTTAACCTTGTTTTTTCTTCTATCGCTCACAATCATCCAGCCGAAGGCTTTTTTGGTGGAGCGGGTCTTCAAACCGCGGGTTTGTTGGTTCCACGGAGAGCGCGGGATGTTTCCGCCTTTACCGTGACCGCGGCCACCACCCATCGGGTGATCCACAGCGTTCATCGCGCTACCGCGTACGGTAGGACGTTCTCCGCGATGGCGGTTGCGCCCCGCGTTACCGATTACGATGTTGCCATGGTCGATGTTACCGACTTGACCGATAGTCGCACAGCAATCGCTGGGCACTAAGCGGATTTCGCCGGACGGCATCTTGATATGGGCATAGTCCGATTCCTTGGCCATAAGTTGCGCTTGGCTGCCGGCGCTGCGCGCAAGTTGCGCACCTTTGCCGACTTTAAGTTCAATTGCGTGGATAAAAGTACCTTCAGGAATGTTTTTAAGAGCAAGGCAGTTACCCACTTTAATATCTGCAGCCGGGCCGGACATTAACGTATCGCCCACTTTTACACCGAGCGGATGCAAGATATATCTCTTGTCGCCGTCGGCATAGTTTAACAAGCAAATACGGGCGCTGCGGTTCGGATCGTATTCAATAGATACGACTTTGGCCGGCACACCGTATTTTTCGCGCTTGAAATCAATTTGTCTGTAAGCACGTCTGTGTCCACCACCGATGTGGCGAACCATAATCATACCGGTATTGTTTCTTCCACCGGTTTTGCGAAGACCTTTCGTTAAGCGCTTCTCGGGCGTGGTCTTGGTAATATCGGAATAATCCGACACCGTGATCGTGCGGCGGGAAGGAGTGTAAGGTCTAAATGATTTAATAGGCATAGTTAGTAGTTCTCCTTATTCTACTTCGAAGCGGCTTCCACCATTTCGATTTTATCGCCTTCTTTCAAGGTCACAAACGCTTTTTTATAGTCAGGCCGTTTGCCCTCAAAGCGACCCATACGATGGGTCTTACCCGTGACGGAAATCGTGTTAATCTTAGTAACGGTTACGTTAAAGATGGTTTCCACCGCGGTTTTGATTTCGCCTTTGGACGCATTGGCGGCTACGATAAAGCCGTAGCGGTTATGTGTATCGCGTTCAATGAGGCTTTTTTCCGTTAAGAGCGGTTTTTTCAAGGTTGTATAGGTGGTCATTAGTTGGCCTCCTTGCCGAACGTGCTGGTTAATTTTTCTACCGCTTCTTGGGTCAAAATGACCTTCGTGCAGTTAAGCACCGTATAAGCATTGGCATCTTGCGGCAACAAGCGGGTTAACCCGGCAATATTGCGGCTGGCCAAAGCGGCATTTTCGTCAGCAAAATTATCCATCACGAGCGGTTTGCGCCCGGCAGATAACACGTTCATAATTTCAGCAAACGCATGGGTTTTGGGTTCTTTGAGTTTCAAAGAATCTAATACCACCACGTTTCCTTCCGCCATTTTGGCAGATAACGCCATTGCTAAGGCCGCGCGGCGTTTTGCCACGGGCAAGTATTGGCGGAACGAATGCGGAGTCGGCCCGAAGGCGATACCACCGTGACGGAATTGCACAGCACGCAACGACCCTTGGCGGGCGCGGCCGGTGCCTTTCTGTTTCCACGGTTTTTTACCGGTACCGGAAACTTCGCTGCGGGTTTTGGTATCCGCGGTGCCGCGTCTTTGGTTGGCCAAAAAAGCGGTGACGACTTCGTGCAAGAAAGTGGGATTGGGTTTTACACCGAACAAACTGTCGGGCAGGTTACATGTCCCTTTCTCTTTACCTTTGATATCTAAAACTTTCGTTTCCATGGTCAAAGTCCTTATTTCTTGTTAGCAGCCTTAGAAGCAGAGATCTTCTGTTCTTGAGGAGCCACATAGTGTTTTTTGAATTTAGAAGTTTCTAAAACGGAAACGATAGAGCCTTTGGCTCCCGGAACGGAACCTTTTAAGAATAAAAGACCGTTTTCGTTGTCCACTTTGATAACTTCAATTTTGGCTACCGTGTGGGTAGTGGTACCATAGTGACCAGCCATGCGTTGACCGGACAATACTTTACCTAACGAGCGGCGGGAACCTAAAGACCCCGGAGCGCGAGAGCGGTCGGATTGACCGTGCGAATCCGGTTGGCCCGCAAAGCCGTGACGCTTCATCGCGCCGGCAAAGCCGTGCCCTTTGATTTTCCCTTGTACGTCCACATAGTCGCCGGGTTTAAAGATTTTATCGAGTGAAATGACTTGACCGATTTCAAAGCCGGCTACATCGGCAACACGGCATTCTTTCATGTGTTTGACCGGAGCCACATTGGCTTTTTTGAAATAACCGAGTTCAGGTTTGTTCAGTTTGCTTTCTTTCACTTCGCCAAAACCCACACAAACGGCATTGTAGCCGTCTTTTTCTTGGGTTCTGACACGCACAACCTTGCACGGGCCCGCTTTTACAACGGATACACCATGCAGATTGCCCTTTTCATCAAAGAGTTGCGTCATCCCGATTTTTTCGCCGATTACAAAGCGGAAAGTTTCAGGAGCCTCTTTGACAGTTTCTGCTTTGGCCGGTTCAGCAACGGGCGTTGCCTCTTGGGCACCAGCAGCATTTTGCATTTCTTCTGTCATAGTTCTTGTTTCTTCCTATTAGTTGCTTTTAATGGCCACATCTACACCGGCGGGCAAATCCAATTTCATGAGTTCGTCCACGGTTTTAGAGGTGGGGCTTTTCAAGTCAATGAGACGTTTGTGAATGCGCATCTCAAATTGTTCTCTGCTCTTTTTATCGGTATGAGGAGAGCGAAGTACGGTGTACTTTTTAATCCGAACCGGTAACAAGACAGGACCCGCTACGAGCGCACCTGTTTTTTGCGCGGTTTCTACGATGCGCGCAACAGAGGCGTCTAACATGCGATGGTCATAAGAACGCAATTTAATGCGGATTCTTTCTTGGCCAATAGTATTGGCTTTTTTTGCTGTTTTTTCTGCCATTTTTAATTTTTCCTTCTCTGTTTTTGTAACAAATTTCTACAAAAAATTTATCGGCAGAAAACCCCTTTCCGGTTCGATTTCTTCGTCGAGCCGGTTAGGAATTTTTTGCCTTACTGCTAATTTAATACCATTTTATTATATCAAATTAGCGGGCGTTTGTGCACGCAATTTTTAGCGGTTTCACCCTTGCGCATAAAATTGCGCCGCACTAAAATCCTGATGGATATATTGTACTATAAATAACGGCTTGACGCAATAATTTATCAAACGCACAAAATTCAAAAAACAATTTTTTGAATTTTGTTGCTTACCGCCGATACAATTTTCCACATTTGGCCGTCTTTGCGGTCCCTTGCCCTTGACGGGCCATACAGGCACGCCTATACGGGCAACTTGCCCCGCAAATACGGCTCAAATCTGAAAAATCATCTTATCATCTACTTTTTTCGGAATGAAACCTTGTAAAATTTGCTATACTAACTAGCGGAAAAACTGTTTTGGGGAAGATATGAAAAAAGGATTTTCGCTTATCGGATTTTTACTGGCCGCGTTACTGATCGGCCTTTTGCTTAAACTGATGATTGCGCCGTATCAAAAAACGACTACAAACACTAATCAGCCGCAGCATATTCAAACCCAAAGCCAAGCCAAACAAACCGTAGATCACGTGCGCGCCACACTGGAGAAAGCCCAAAAGGCATCTGCCCGGCAACGCGCCGAAGCAGGATTGGATTTTTAATATGATGAAGATGTCCGCCATCGCCAAAACAATTCTTATAGGGCTGATTGTGGTCCCCGGGGTTGTTTTATCGGTAGGATTTTCGCTCTTGATGTCATGGCCGATAATATTGGTAACTATCGGACTGGCCATTTTAGCCGTTCTGTACTTTAAGAAAACCATCCATTGTACCGGGCAAATTATCAACCGAATTGATGAACGTAAAAACTTTATTATACTCTCTTTGATGGCGTTGCCCTTTGTATTGCTATCATTAGGTCTTATGGTCCGGGTTCTTTTTAGCGGCAATTGGCAACTAATCGGAGCGCAATTACTCCTTCATCCCTTATCATTATCTTTATATTTATCTCTTTATATTCTTATACAGGATACAATACTGTTGTTAAAAAAATAAATACTATGACATTAAACTTCAAACTTAACATTGTAAAAGATTATCCAAAACCGGGTATCAATTTCATTGATATTAACCCGCTGTTACAAAACCCGTCGCAATATGCGGCTGTTATTGACGCTTTTTGCGATACGATTAAAAAGTCCGGCGCTGACTTAACCAAAACCGCCATTATCGCTCCCGAAGCGCGCGGATTTCTGTTTGCCGCGCCCGTGGCACACACTTTACACTTGCCCTTGATTTTGATTCGCAAACAGGGCAAAATTCCCAACAACCCCTATGCGTTTCATATTACCAACGAATATACCTCGTACAATATGGAAGTGGATAGCGATTTATTAGATAACTTTTCCCAATTTATCTATATTGATGATATTTTGGCTACCGGGCAAACATTAGCCGCGGTGCGCCAAGCCTTAAAAGCCAAGGGAAAAGAAATTGTGCTTTCCGTTCATTTAACCGACGTGGCCGACTTAAAAGCCATGCGCGAGAGTAACGCCGAGTTACGCGGCCTACCGATAGAAATTATCTTATAAAACCTATACACATGCTATTTAAAGGCCCATCCTTAATATGGGCCTTTTGACCCTTGTTGTCCCCAGGCAGGTAAGATAAAATAAAGTATGCGAAAGTTGAACTTTCTTTGGGCAGTTATTTTGTTTATTTTTGGCGCGGCTTTGGCAAACGCACAAGGCGGCAACGCGGTCGTTACTGTTACCCGAACGATTTTATCTCCGGAAGAAATTGTTCATACCGTTCTTTACGGAAGCACTCGGCAAATAGAAGAAATTACCGCCCAACTTACCACAACGGCCACCCGTATCCAAATGAATATGGCGCAAGCGACACGCTCTTTGCCGGCCGAAGTTAGCAACGTGGTCCCCAACGGCCTAAACGTACCGGCAGTTACTATTCCGCCCGTTAACGATCCCATACCGCCTGCCCCTATTACGCCAAAGCAAGTTTTATTTATCAAAAGTGTGTTTCGGGCGCTTCCCAAAGGGCAAGAAGACGCACACGCACATTCCGGTTTTGTCTTTAAGACAACCTATCAAGGGAAAGAAGAAATTTTCGGCGTCATCGCCCAACACGCCATGCCTTTATGGAACGGTCATGGAAAAGTGGGGAAATCGTTTACCGCCCGCATACTAAAAGATGGAATTGAAACCGATATTCCCGCAGAAATTGTTCAACTGTCCGCCCCCACCTTACCGGATATTGCTTTAGTAAAATTCCGGCCGGAAGATGAAGCATTTCTCACACCTTTAACTTTAGCCACGCAAGAGCCGCGAAAAGGGGAACTTTTGCAACTGGTTGGCTTTTCCACCGAACAATTGACGCTTATGTCTCATATCCCTTTGCTGGAAAACACGTTGATTTCATTACGTTTCCCCATGGCAGGTGATCCGGACGTATTGCCCGGATTGTGCGGAAGTCCGTTACTCAATGCCGCCGGAGAAGTGGTCGGCACCGTTACGGGGGCCGTGCGCAGAGAAAATACCCCCACTTTTCATACCGGCTACGCTGCGCGCAATTTGTATTTGCAAACATTAGTAGCAGCATATCATGGCGATACGGCACATGCTACTTTCCCCCTTATTTTAGACGGGAAAAAAATCGTAGATTTGCGCCCCGAAGAATTTGTTTCTCTGGTTAGACTAAAAGATGAAAACGGAAAAACTATTTTCAGCAAGTCCATCAAAAACAAATTCCCCTATTCCACCATCGTGGAACATTTACCGAATGCCCAGTATTTGGAATTATATATTGAAAAGGTATGGTGGTCGGGCTCCGGTTTGGTAGAAGGGGGAAATCTGTTGGAAGCACGCTACGTGGCTTACGATTTATTGGAAGAAAAAATTATTACGGACAAAGCCCCATAAACTATGAACACTTACATATAAAAAACCCCCGCTTGAATGAGCGGGGGTTTTTGTTGCAATCTAGTTAACTTACGCGGCGACGGCGGCTTTGTCGGCAGAGCGTTTTTCAACAATCGCTTTGGCAACGTTGGCCGGCACTTCGGCGTAGTGGCTCGGTTCCATCGTGAACGACGCACGGCCTTGAGACAAGGAGCGTACGTTCGTAGCGTAACCGAACATTTCGGCAAGCGGCACTTCGGCACGGACGTAGCGGACGTTTCCGCGTACACCCATTTCGCCGATTTGACCGCGGCGGCTGCTGAGGTCCCCGATGATATCACCGAGGTTGGCTTCCGGCGCGACTACTTCCACTTTCATAATCGGTTCCAAAATGACCGGGTTGGCTTTTTTGGCACCTTCTTTGAGAGCCATAGAAGCAGCGATTTTGAACGCCATTTCGGAAGAGTCTACTTCGTGGAACGAACCGTCAAATACGGCCACTTTAATATCCACTAAGGGGTAGCCTGCCATAGCACCGGAGTCCAATGCTTCGCGGCAACCTTTTTCAATAGCCGGGATATATTCTTTCGGAATGCGGCCTTGGGTGATTTCGTTAACGAATTCAAACCCTTTACCTTTTTCCTGCGGTTCCAAACGCAAGAATACGTGCCCGTATTGACCACGACCACCGGACTGGCGGACGAATTTGGTTTCTTGTTCCACCGTCTTGGTGATGGTTTCGCGGTAGGCGACTTGCGGCGCACCGACGTTGGCTTGCACGTTGAATTCGCGTTTCATGCGGTCAACGATGATGTCCAAGTGAAGTTCGCCCATACCGCTAATAACGGTTTGGCCGGTTTCTTCATCGGTGCGGACGCGGAAGGTTTGGTCTTCTTCAGCGAGGCGCGCCAACGCGTTGGACATTTTTTCTTCGTCGGCTTTAGATTTCGGCTCTACGGCAATAGAAATTACCGGTTCCGGGAACGTGATGCTTTCGAGCACAATCGGGGCATCCGGCGAGCAGATCGTTTGACCTACGCGGGAGTTTTTGATAGCCACCGTAGCGGCAATTTCCCCGGCGGAAAGTTCTTTAACTTCTTCACGTTTATCCGCCATCATACGCATCATACGGCCGAAACGTTCGGTGGCATTTTTACCCGGGAAGAACACCGCATCACCGGCTTTAATCGTACCGGAATAAATGCGGAAGAAACTGAGTTTACCTACAAACGGGTCGGTTTGTACTTTAAAGATTAACCCGCAGAACGGTTCGCTGTTAGACGGTTTGCGGAACGTTTCTTCGCCCGTGTTGGGGTTCGTACCTTTGACGGCGGGGACATCCACAGGAGAGGGTAGATAGTCATTAACGCAGTCTAACAAAGGTTGTACCCCTTTGTTTTTGTACGAAGAACCGCAAATTACCGGGAAGAATTTACCCGTTAAGGTACCGCGGCGAATCGCTTTTTTGATTTCTTCAACAGAAAAATCGGTTTCGCCGTTTAAGTAACGTTCCATAATGGCTTCGTCAAAATCGGCGAGTTTTTCAATCATTTCTGTACGGTATTGTTTGGCTTGATCCACGAGGTCTGCCGGGATATCTACTTCGTTGAAGGTAGCACCGTTATGGTCTCCATCCCAGATAATCCCTTTCATCTTGACGAGGTCAACGACGCCAACAAATTTGTCTTCCGCGCCAATAGGCAATTGGATCGGGCACGCATTACCGCCCAGTTTTTCTTTAATGGAGTTCGCCGAGCGGATGAAATCAGCCCCGATGCGGTCCATTTTGTTAATATAGGCAATACGCGGAACGTGATATTTATCCGCTTGACGCCATACCGTTTCAGATTGCGGTTCTACACCCTGTACGCCGTCAAAGCAGCATACCGCGCCGTCGAGCACGCGCAGCGAGCGTTCCACTTCGGCCGTAAAGTCCACGTGGCCGGGAGTGTCAATAATGTTGAGTTGGCAATCTTTCCAAACGCAGTAAATAGCGGCGGAGGTAATCGTAATACCTCTTTCGCGTTCTTGTTCCATCCAGTCGGTTACAGACGCACCGTCGTGCGTTTCACCGATTTTATGCACCTTACCGGTGTAATACAAAATACGTTCGGACGTGGTGGTCTTACCGGCGTCAATGTGCGCGATAATACCGATGTTGCGGATTTTCTCTAACGGATAGGTTTTAAATTCAGCCATAGTTGAGTTCCCGCTTAAAATTTGAAATGGGCAAACGCGCGGTTGGCTTCAGCCATTTTGTGCACGTCTTCGCGTTTTTTGAACGCGGTGCCTTCTTTCTTGGCGCCCAAGATGATTTCTTCGGCTAATTTTTCAGCCATCGGGCGGCCTTTGCGGCTTTGGGCGGCACCGATTAACCAGCGCATCGCCAAAGAGGTGCTGCGTAAGGGTTTTACTTCGGTAGGAACTTGATAGTTCGCACCACCTACGCGGCGGGCTTTTACTTCTACGAGCGGGCGGACGTTTTCAATGCATTTGGTAAATACGTCTAACGCATTTTCTTTCGTTTTTTCCGCAATAATAGCCATCGCATCATCTAAAATGCGTTCGGCGGTGGAAGTTTTACCTTCAAAATTTAATTTGTTAATAAACCGGGACACGAGCACGGAATTATATTTATAATCCGGCGCGGGTTGCGGTCTTCTGTCTCTGGGTCTTAAACCTTTTCTTGGCATATTCTCTTTTAACTCCTAAAAATTATTTACCGGCTTTAGGGCGTTTTACACCGTAAAGCGAGCGGCCTTGTTTTCTGTTTTCTACGCCCGACGCATCAAGCGCACCGCGAATGATGTGATAACGCACACCCGGCAAGTCTTTCACACGTCCGCCGCGTACGAGCACGATGGAGTGTTCTTGCAAGTTGTGGCCCACACCCGGAATATAAGCGGTTACTTCCATCTTGGAAGTGAGTTTTACACGGGCGACCTTTCTCAACGCAGAGTTCGGTTTTTTAGGGGTCGTGGTATAAACACGGGTGCAAACGCCGCGCCGTTGGGGGCAGGCTTGCAACGCCGGGGATTTAGTCCGGGTGGACTCTTTCGCCCGTCCGTATTTTACTAATTGGTTTACTGTTGGCATTACTTCTCTCCTGTTTATTTTTCTTTACGTTTTTGTTCAAACTCATGGGCAATTTTCCGGGCAGAAATACCAGTTCCCGCCGGGATCAAATGGCCTACAATGACGTTTTCTTTCAGACCGGCAAGTTCATCTACTTGCCCGGTAATCGCGGCGTCCGTCAAAACCTTGGTGGTTTCTTGGAACGAAGCCGCGGAGATAAAAGATTCAGATGCTAAAGAGGCCTTACTGATACCTAAAAGGATCGTTTCGGCTTCCGCCATGCGTTTGCCGGCGGCTTTCATTTTTGCGTTTTCTCTGAGCCAGCTGGCGCGGCTTAAAACTTCACCTTTTAGGAAGTGGGTATCCCCAGCATCCAGAATTTTTACGTTCCCTAACATCTGACGGACAATAACCTCGATATGTCTGTCGTTGATTGTTACGCCCTGCAAGCGGTACACTTCTTGGATGGCGTTTAACAGGAACTCTTGTGCTTCTTTTTCACCCTTCACGCGCAGCACGTCGTGTGGGTCAATGGCGCCGTCGGTAAGGGCTTCCCCTACGCCGACATGGTCGCCTTCATATACTACAAGGTGTTTCCCTTGCGGGATACTGTATTGTTTGACTTGGTTGGTTTCTTCGTTGCGTACAACAACTTCAATCAACCCGCGCGGAGACGTTTCCAAACTGACAATCCCTTCAAATTCGGAGATAATCGCCGGATTTTTCGGTCTTCTCGCTTCAAACAATTCCGCAATACGGGGCAAACCGCCCGTGATGTCTTTGGTGCCGCCCGCTTCGCGCCCGATTTTGGCAAGCACGTCGCCGGGTTCTACTTCTTCACCGTTTTCTACCATCAAAATCGTATCAATAGGCAACGGGAAATTGATTTTCTTTTCTTTGCCTTCAATGCTGATACGCGGGTTTTTCTTGCCCATGCGGCTGGCGGTAATCTTGCGTTCAATGACGCCGGTTACTTTGTTGCGCTCTTCCTGCAAGGTGATACCTTCCACCACGTCCGTCAAGCGGACTTTACCGGTGACTTCGGCTAACACCGGGATAGAGTGCGGGTCCCATTCCGCCAGTAAGGAACCTTTTTTGACGGTCTCTTTATCTTTTACATAGATAGAAGCACCGTACTGAATCTTATATTCTTTTATTGTACCATTTCCGGCGGTCACAAAGATAGAGCCGTTGCGGGAGATACAAATTTTGTTATCATAGCGGTTCGTAATTACTTTAACATCTTTGAAAGTAACTTTACCGTCAATTTCGGCCACCGCTTGGCTGCGGGACAGCACGCGCGAGGCCGTACCACCGATGTGGAACGTACGCAAGGTTAACTGCGTACCCGGTTCACCGATGGACTGGGCGGCAATAATACCCACCGAGTCGCCGGGGTTACTCTTAGCAGATGTCGCTAACGACAAACCGTAGCATTTAGCACATACGCCGTAAGGCGCTTCGCAGGTAAGTACGGAGCGGATACGTACCGATTCAACCCCGTATTTTTTAACCTGTTTGCTTTGTTCAAGCGTAATTAAATCGCCTTCTTTGATGATGGTTTTTTCTTCTTCGGTGCCGTCGGCTTTTTTCACTTTGACTACCACATCTTCTAGCGAAGTGCGGCCCAAAATGCGTTCATCTAACGGTTCCACCATTTCTTCACCGCTCATCAAAGATTTTACTACGATACCGTTATGTGTACCGCAGTCTTCTTCGGTAATAACTACGTTATGCGCTACGTCCACCAAACGACGGGTTAAGTAACCCGCGTCGGCGGTTTTTAACGCCGTATCGGAAAGACCTTTACGTCCACCGTGCGTGGAAATAAAGTACTCTAATACGGACAACCCTTCGCGGAAGTTGGCGGTAATCGGGTTTTCAATAATTTCACCCTGACCACCGGTCAGTTTCTTCTGCGGTTTAGCCATTAGACCGCGCATACCGGCTAACTGGCGTACCTGTTGGCGCGAACCGCGGGCACCGGAGTCAGCCATTAAATAGACGGAGTTAAAGCGTTGTCCGCTGTGTTCCTTGTTGGTGGGGTCAAACTTGGCTTCTTCAAATTTTTTCATTTCTTTGAAGAGTTCGTTGGCCACATCATCGGTTACACGCGTCCAAATATCAATCACTTTGTTATAGCGTTCGCCTTCGGTAATAATACCGGCTTCGGCTTGCGCTTGAATTTGTTTGACTTGTTTTTTCGCGTCGTCAATATATTTCTGTTTGACGGACGGAATCGTCATATCGGCAATAGAGATAGATAAGCCGGACAAGGTAGCATAGTGATACCCCATCTTCATAATCTTATCCAAGAATTGCACGGCTTCGTAGCGGCCGTATTTTTTGCTCTTGTAGCATTCATCTACCAAGGCACCCAATTCTTTTTTACCGATGGTCTTGTTAATATATTCCCATCCTTTGGGCAAGATTTGGTTGAAAATAATGCGACCGACGGAAGTATAATCTTTCCATTTGGAAGCATCTTTTTCATCTTTGGCGGAAAGGCCCGGTTCGGGGATCGCGTTAATGCCGCGCACTTTGATTTTGGCGTGATACGAAAGTTTGCCATATTCAAGCGCGACAAGCGCATCTTCCTTGCTGCCGAAGATAGAACCTTCACCGATATCGCCGTCTTTGATTTTGGTCAAGAAGTTGATACCTAATACCATATCGTGAGACGGAGCGGCAATCGGTTTGCCGGAAGCGGGCGACAAAATGTTGTTGGACGCCAACATCAACGTGCGGGCTTCCATTTGCGCTTCTAACGAGAGCGGTACGTGCACAGCCATCTGGTCACCGTCGAAGTCAGCGTTGAACGCCGCACAAGTTAAGGGGTGCAACTGAATGGCTTTACCTTCAATAAGTACCGGTTCAAAGGCTTGAATACCCAAGCGGTGCAACGTCGGAGCGCGGTTTAACATGACCGGGTGGGCTTTGGTAACTTGTTCCAAAATATCCCAAATTTCCGGGCGGACACGTTCCAACATCTTCTTGGCCGATTTCAAGGTTACGCCTTCTTTCTTCATGAGTTCGCCAATGATAAACGGTTTGAAAAGTTCGAGCGCCATGAGTTTCGGAAGACCGCATTGGTGGAGTTTCAAGTTCGGCCCGACGACGATAACGGAACGACCGGAATAGTCTACACGTTTACCGAGTAAGTTTTGGCGGAAACGACCGTGTTTACCTTTAATGTTATCGGATAACGATTTAAGCGGTCTGCCACCGGCGCCGATGAAGAACTTACCGCGAGCACCGTTTTCAATAAGTGCGTCAACGGCTTCTTGCAAGAGGCGTTTTTCGTTGTAAATCATCACTTCCGGAGCGCGCAACGTTTCAATGTGTTTCAAACGGTTGTTGCGGTTGATGATACGGCGATAGAGATCGTTTAAGTCAGACGCGGCAAAACGGCCACCGTCTAACGCCACGAGCGGGCGCAAGTCCGGCGGAATAACCGGTAATACGCTAATGATCATCCATTCGGGGCGGTTGCCGCTTTCTTTGAACTCTTCCATCGTTTTTACACGGCGGATAAGTTTCGTGCGTTCCACTTCGCTTTGCGTATTTTTAAGTTGTTCATGCAAGGCAGGGATTTCTTTATCAAAATCAATACCTTCCAAAAGCGTTTTAATAGCCGGCGCACCAATATCTACTTTTAAGCGGGCCCCGTAATTTTTGCGGGCTTCACGGACTTGGCTGTCGGAAAGCAAGGTGCCTTTTTTGAAAAGGACACGTCCGGTAACGCTATCAATACAATCTTCAATAACGACGTAAGAAGCATAATAGACCACGCGTTCAAGATCCATCGTGCGCATATCTAACATGATACCGATACGTGACGGATTTTTACGTAAGAACCACACATGGGCAACCGGCACGGCCAGTTCAATATGTCCCATACGTTCGCGGCGGACTTTGGATTCGGTAATTTCTACACCGCAGCGGTCGCACTTAATACCTTTGAATTTAACCCAACGATATTTACCGCAGGAACATTCGTAATCTTTGGTCGGCCCGAAAATACGTTCGCAGAACAGACCGTCTCTCTCCGGTTTGAGTGTGCGATAGTTAATCGTTTCCGGTTTTTTTACTTCCCCATAAGACCAACCCAAGATTTGTTCCGGGCTGGCAATCCCTAACTTGATAGCATCAAAGTCAAAGAAATTTAATTCGCTTAATTGTTTTACTTTTTTCGTTTGCATGGTTTCAAATCCCCGGCTTATTTATCGGCCTTGGCCTCCTTTTCGGTTTGCGGTTTTTCCGCCGCTTTTCCTTCGGTTTCGGAGGCGGATTCTTTTTCATCTTCACTTACGTTTTTAAGCAAGTCCACGCTTAAACCTAACGCTTGAAGTTCTTTAACAAGTACTTTGAAAGATTCCGGTACACCCGGTTGAGCAGGTGCATCGCCTTTGACGATAGATTCATACATTTTCGTACGGCCGGCGAAATCGTCAGACTTAACCGTCAAGAACTCTTGCAAGGTGTACGTTGCGCCGTACCCTTCCATGGCCCACACTTCCATTTCCCCGAAGCGCTGACCACCGAATTGGGCTTTACCGCCAAGCGGCTGGCGGGTAATCATGCTGTACGGACCGGTAGAGCGGGAGTGAACCTTGTCTTCTACCAAGTGAATCAGTTTCATCATATACATGTAACCGATGGTCACTTTTTCTTCAAAAGGTTCCCCGGTGCGTCCGTCGTAAAGCGTAATACGGCAGTAATCGTCCGGCAAGTATTTAGCGGCATATTCTTCACGCGCTTTGCCTTTAAGCCCTTTATCATCCAAGATTTTTTCTTTGGCTTTGCGGACTTCGTTGACTACTTCGGCTTCGCTCGGACCGTCAAACACAGGCGTTGCGGCATTGTAGTGCAAGTAGTGCGCAGCCCAGCCGAGCATCGTTTCTAACAACTGGCCGACGTTCATACGAGAAGGAATACCTAACGGCGAAAGCACAATATCAAGCGGCGTGCCATCGGGTAAGAAAGGCATATCTTCTTGCGGCAAGATGCGGGCTACCACCCCTTTGTTTCCGTGGCGGCCTGACATTTTATCACCGACGTGCAATTTGCGTTTGGAAGCGATATATACTTTGATAGATTTATTAACGGTCACCGGGAGTTCGTCCCCTTGTTTGGAGAATTCCATTTCCCGTTCATAATGTTCTACCGCTTTCTTTTCCATCAATTTATAAAGCGACGTAATGCGGGCCGTTTCTTTTTGCAAGGCGGCGGCATTTTTAATCGTGGCTTTGGCGTTATCTAATGCGCGTTTGCGTTGTTCTTTGAGCAAGTCCAACGTCGCATCTTTTTCCGTTTCCAACGCTTGTAAGCGCGCTTTTTCTTCGGCTTTAGTGAGTTTTTCTTTGCGTACAAATACGCGGGTACCCACTACTTTACCGCTCGTTCCGGGCGGTACGCGCAAGGACGCATCCACCACGTCGTCGGCTTTTTTACCGAAGATAACTTTTAACAACCGTTCTTCCGGTGTTAATTGTTGTTCGCCTTTAGGCGTCACTTTACCAACCAAGATATCACCCGGTTCTACTACGGTAGCCGGTAATACGATACCTTCATTGTCTAAGTGAGAAAGCGCATCCGAACCAATGTTGGGGATATCGCGGGTGATTTCTTCCGCACCCAATTTGGTGTTACGCGCATCTAACGTAAATTCGTGCAAGTGAATAGAGGTGAACACATCATCTTTCACTAAGCGGCTGGATACCAAGATAGCGTCTTCGTAGTTGTACCCTTCCCAGCACATAAACCCGACGAGCATATTGCGCCCTAAAGCCAAATAGCCGTTATCCATAGACGGACCGTCGGCAATTACTTGACGGGCTTTTACGTTATCGCCGGTTTTAACAATCGGGTGTTGGTTGATACAAGTATCGTTGTTGGAACGTTTGAATTTCAACAAATCATATACGTCCGTAGAGCCGTCTTTGGCTTCAATGATAATTTTGGAAGCATCGGCAAATTGGACACGTCCGTCGCGTTTGGCTACCATAGAGGTACCGGAGTCGCGCGCTACTTCGTGTTCAATACCGGTTCCCACATACGGGGCTTCCGGCATGAGCAGCGGTACGCCCTGGCGTTGCATGTTACAACCCATCAAAGCACGGTTGGCGTCGTCGTGTTCCAAGAAAGGAATTAACGCGGCAGACACACTGATAACTTGCAAGGGCGAGACGTCCATATAGTTAACTTGTTTAGGAGACACAGCCGGATAATCGGAGCGCAAGCGGCACGCTACCGCATCGGTAGCAATGGTGCCGTCGGCTTTGAGCGGCGTGTTGGCCTGCGCGACGAATTTATCATCTTCCGTATCGGCGGTCAAATTGTCAATTTGGTTAGTTACTTTTCCGTTGACAACTTTGCGGTACGGTGTTTCAATAAGTCCGTATTTATTAACTTTAGAATAACACGCGAGCGAAGTGATTAACCCGATGTTCGGACCTTCCGGCGTTTCAATCGGGCAGACACGTCCGTAGTGCGTATAGTGTACGTCGCGCACTTCGAATCCGGCGCGTTTACGGTTTAAACCACCGGGGCCTAACGCGGATAAACGGCGTTTGTGCGTAAGTTCGCCCAGCGGGTTAATTTGATCCATGAATTGCGACAATTGCGACGTACCGAAGAATTTGCGGACAATCGCTTGTACCGGTTGGGCATTAACTAAAGCGCGCGGTGTGAACGACGTAAGTTCGCGGTTCATGCGGTCACGCGCGGTTTTGGCCATTTGGCTTAAACCGATACGAATTTGGTTTTCTAACAATTCCCCAATTCCGCGAACACGGCGGTTGCCCAAGTGGTCAATATCGTCCACTTTGAACGAGAAATCATCACCATATTCTTTTTGAATATCTTCCCCGGCGTTAAGCGCGAGCAAGTATTTAACGGTAACGATGACATCTTCCGGCGCGAGCGTGCGGCGGTTGTCAGCCGGTTTTTGGAATTTTTTGAATTTGAATTTGCTAATCAAATCAAACATGTTAGCAAACTTTTTGTTGATTTTATAACGACCGACGAAACTTAAATCGTAGCGGCGGATGTTGTCAAAAATCAAGTTGTTAAGATACGATTCCGCTTGTTCTTTTACGACGAAATCTTGCCCTCTCATTTTCTTGTAGATTTCGGCTTGCGCTTCGGCCGCGGTGCGGATAGAATCTTTGCGGTGCTCTAACGTAGCCAAAATACCGGGGTCATCTTGACGCGGTTTGCCGCAGATAACTTTAATCGTTTTGACTTTCTTTTCAATTAAAGTTTTGAATAATTTATCATCAATCGGTAAAGCGGCTTTTTCATCTAAGTTCCACAAAACTTCACCCGTTTGCGGATCATAAATATCGTCGGCGGCATAGCGGCCGATAATGGAATCAATATGGGTCGGTTTGACTTCTACATCTTCGCATTTATAGAAGGTTTGGATGATTTGTGCGTTCGTTTCCAAACCACACGCGCGCAGGAAGGTGGACGCGAGTACTTTTTTCTTGCGGTCAATGCGAACCCACAAGGCGTTCATTAAGTCAAACGAAAATTCAATCCACGCGCCGCGATACGGAATAATACGCGCGACGTATAAGCGTTTACCAAACGTGGACTGTTTCTTTTCTTCATCTTCTTCAAAAATAATGCCCGGCGAGCGGTGCATCTGGCTGACAACAACGCGTTCTGCGCCGTTGAAAACGAAACAGCCGGCATCGGTCATCATGGGCAAATCACACAAGGTAACATCTTGGTCGGACGCTTCTTTCATTTTCCCGTTTTTCTGCTTGACATACAAACGTAACCACGCTTTGAGCGGGACAGAATAAGTGCTGTCGCGTACGGTGGCTTCAGCCGGGGTAGCGTACCGGGGAGTACCCAGTTCATATTTTAAAAATTCTAAGCGCATGCTTCCGTCGGGGGCTTCGATAGGAAATACATCTTCAAAAGCGGCTTGCAAGCCTTTTAATTCCCGTTTGGAAGGGGACACATCACGTTGCAAAAAGTCCACAAAAGATTGCTTTTGCATATCCAACAAATCCGGTAACGGTAGTTTAGTGGAAATTTTGCCAAAATTGGTCTGTTTTTCAATCATCGTTTATCTTCCTGAAATTGTAACGGTTTTTTCCAGCGCGCGCACCCGCGCTTTTCCGTTAGCGTACCCGAGGGTACGAATTCCAACCCCAAAATCGGGGGGATATCTCATCCCAACCCCCAAAACCGGGGGTTGGGATATAGTGCATCGGTTGAACTATTTGAGTTCGACGGTGCCGCCGGCTTCGGTGATTTTCTTTTTGAGTTCTTCCGCTTCGGCTTTGGCAACGTTTTCTTTTACGGCTTTCGGGGCGCCTTCTACGAGGTCTTTGGCTTCTTTCAAGCCTAAACCGGTTACTTCGCGCACCACTTTGATTACCGCGATTTTTTTGGC
The DNA here is from genome assembly GCF_902757105.1 of Candidatus Avelusimicrobium luingense. NCBI lineage: Bacteria > Pseudomonadati > Elusimicrobiota > Elusimicrobia > Elusimicrobiales > Elusimicrobiaceae > Candidatus Avelusimicrobium > Candidatus Avelusimicrobium luingense. Next base: position 117,256 of record NZ_CACVTK010000003.1, on the reverse strand, counting down.
GGCATCAACCGCAGTCAACACGACGTTGAATTCGTCTTTTTCTTCAGCGGCAGCACCGGCAGCCGGGGCAGCAGCAGCGGCTACGGCAACGGCCGGAGCAGCAGCTTTTACGCCGAATTTTTCTTCGATCGCTTTAACGAGTTCGGAGAGTTCCAAAACGGTCATTTCAGCGATAGCATTTACTAATTCATCTTTGGTCATTTTAGCCATTTTTATTTTTTCCTTTTATTTCTAGAGTAGCGGCCTTCTGCTTAACCGGGTTAAGCCCGTACCTTTACCCCTTGCGGGACTACTACCGCACTTGGCGGGTTTAGATTTTACCGGGCATCAGTTGGCACTAAGCCAACTGATACCTTGTTGCGTTATTTTTGCTTGTCTTCAACAGCTTTGATAACGTAGGCAAAATCCCGTATCGGAGCTTGCAATACTTGCGCCGATTGTGCAACCACGCTGTAAAGCGCGCCGGCCAACTTGGACAAGTTTTCTTCTTTCGTACCGATGGTAGCGAGTTGTTTAACTTGATCTTCGTTGTACCAGACACCTTCGGAATAGCAAGCACGAAGCTTCAAAGCCGCATTCTTCTTCTGAAAATCAACCAGCGCTTTGGCTACGGCGGCGATATCGCCACCTACCGCAATAGCGGTCGGCCCTTGAAAGAGTTTCGTATCGGCTCCTTCAATTTTGGCTTGGCTGATAGCATGTTCCACAATCGCGTTGCGTTCCACGCGGAATTTGGCTCCCGCCGGGTTTAACGCTTGGCGAACGGCTTCCATTTCGGTAAATTTCAAACCTTGATAGGCTGTGAAAAATACCGTGCCGCCTGTGGTAATTTCAGAAGCAAGGTCTTGCGACTTTTGTTTCTTTTGGTCTTTTGTCAGGTTCATTTTCTTGCCTGTTTTTTTAATCAAGAACCGCTGTTGTTTTGCTCGTTTTTAGAGCGAGAAAACGACAGCCACAGACTCCCCATCCTCCGTTTCTTCGTCGGGGGGAATCATGGTTCTCGTTAAATCTGATAACTAACTTCTTTTATATTTTATCAATAAAAGTTGCCAATTGCAAACATTTTTGCAAACGTGTTATCCGCAACTCTTATAATTATTATAACAAAATCAAGTTGCCCGCGCAAGAGCCTTTAAGGCAATGTATAATAGCGGGAAGCATCTGTATAAACCAGCGTGCCTTTGAAAATGTCATGGCAATACGAGCCGGCCGGAGCGGAAAATTGCTTAAAGCCATAGGTAATTCTTTCTGCGCAAACCGGAACCCCCGCCGGGATATCGGCAGAGTGGGTTTCGTTTAAGAAGATAAAGAAACCGGCTCCGGCATATTTCCCGGTCAGCCGCCCTACACTTACCGCCGGCGTCCCTGCAGAGGAAGTATAAAATTCAACCGTCCAATCCGCATTGGAGTGCGCTTCTCCCCATGCCCAGTTTTCAGATCCTGTCCAAGGAATTTCTACGCTCAAATCTTCCATGGTGGTAGGAGCCGTGCCATTGGCTACGTAATAGGCCTCGGCCGCATCATACACCGCCTTTAATACAACAAGCGCTTGCGCCGCGCGTGATTTTTCCACCGCTTTTTGATATTGTGGCAACGCTACCGCCGCTAAAATACCGATGATTAACACGACAACTAATAATTCAATGAGCGTAAATGCTTTGTTGTTTTTCATGAGAAAATTCCTCGTTCGTTGGGATTTTTATAAATATAGCAAAAAATCTCGCTTGATACAATAAAACAAAAAAATACCGCAACAGTAAAAATTACTGTTTCGGTGCATATTGATTTATAATACATTCCTATATAAAAAGGATAAAGGCTTTGATGAGACCGACATCGATCTACTCTCTCAGCACCGAATTGGGTGCCAATACCATCGACCCTTACGAGCTTAACTGCCGTGTTCGGAATGGGAACGGGTGTGACCTCGTCGGAATTAATATCAGTCTCATCAAAGCCTCTATGTTAAAAGAACAAATTTGGAAGGAACCGTTGCTACAACAATTCCTTTCTCGCTAGAATCTTGCTCGCCGTTGTCTAGACGGGTCATCGCGGACTTCTAACGTCAGATAATAGAAAAGCGCAAGTGTTTCACTTACATATTCTATTGGATTAAAGAATATGGCCAAGCCTCACGACCTATTAGTACAGATTAGCTGAACACATTACTGTGCTTACACACTCTGCCTATCAACCCGGTAGTCTTCCGGGGGTCTTCTGGGTAGTTAATCTACCAGGGAAACCTTATCTTGAGGCGGGTTTCACGCTTATATGCTTTCAGCGTTTATCCCTACCGAACACCGCTAATCAGCTATGCCTGTTTACAGACAACTGATATACAGGAGGTTCGTTCATCCAGGCCCTCTCGTACTATGGACAACTCCTCTCAAGTTTCCTGCGCATACAACAGATAGAGACCGTACTGTCTCACGACGTACTGAACCCAGCTCACGTACCACTTTAATGGGCGAACAGCCCAACCCTTCCCACCTGCTTCAGCGGGAGGATGTGATGAGCCGACATCGAGGTGCCAAACCGAGCCGTCGATGTGAACTCTTGGGCCCGATCAGCCTGTTATCCCCAGGGTAGCTTTTGTCCGTTGAGCGATGGCCCTCCCACGAGGGACCACCGGATCACTAAGTCCTGCTTTCGCACCTGTTCGGACCGTCGTCCTCACAGTCAAGCTCCTTTCTACCTTTGCGCTCAATGGCCGATTTCTATACGGCCTGAAGGAACCTTAGAACGCCTCCGTTACTCTTTAGGAGGCGACCGCCCCAGTCAAACTGCCCACCTGCCACTGTCCCCAACCCGGATTCACGGGTAATAGGTTAGAATCACAATCCACAAAAGCTGGTATTTCACTGTTGCCTCCGCACCCTCCTCAAAGGATGTTTCAAAGGCTCCCAGCTATACTACGTATTGTAAACCGTAAGTCAATAACAAGCTACAGTAAAGCTCCATAGGGTCTTTTCGTCTTGTTGCATGCATCAAGCGTCTTCACTTGAACCACAATTTCGCCGAGCCCACCGTCGAGACAGCGGCTTCTTTGTTATGCCATTCGTGCAGGTCGGAACTTACCCGACAAGGAATTTCGCTACCTTAGGACGGTTATAGTTACCGCCGCCGTTTACCGGGGCTTAAGTTCGCAGCTTCGCCTTGCGGCTAACCACTCCCCTTGACCTTCCGGCACCGGGCAGGCATCAGGCCCTATACATCATCTTGAGATTTCAGCAGAGCCCTAAGTTTTTGTTAAACAGTCACGAAGCCCAATTCACTGCGACCCTTTCCCAACTATTGCTAGCCAGTACTTGGGCACTCCTTCTTCCGAAGTTACGGAGCTAGTTTGCCTAGTTCCTTGACGATGGTTATCTCGCGCGCCTTAGGATTTTCACCCCATCCACCTGTGTCGGTTTACGGTACGGTTATGATAAGAACTCCCTACGAAGTTTTTCTAGGCAGCGTGATTGGCCCCCTTTGTAATCTTGCGATCACTCGTCTCGGTTTTCGGCTTAGCCTCCGGACGGATTTGCCTATCCGAAGATGCCTACGGCCTTTCATTGGCATGTAGCCAACGGGGTTACTCTCCTGCGTCCCTCCCTAGGTTATGACGCGCTTATCATAGTTCCGGAATATTAACCGGATGTCCTTCGCCTACGCCTTTCGGCCTGAGCTTAGGCCCGACTGACCCTGAGCCGACGAACGTTGCTCAAGGAAACCTTAGATTTTCGGCGGGAAGGATTCTCACCTTCCTTATCGCTACTCATTCCAGCATTCTCACTTCTTGGCGCTCCAGCACTCCTTACGGTATACCTTCGCAGCGGCCAAGAACGCTCCCCTACCACTACATAAAAGCGAACTTCTATGCAATCCGTAATTTCGGTAGTATGCTTAGCCCCGAGTCATCTTCGGCGCAGATTCACTCGACTAGTGAGCTATTACGCACTCTTCAAAGGATGGCTGCTTCTAAGCCAACCTCCTAGCTGTTTAAGTAAATCCACATCCTTTACCACTTAGCATACATTTTGGGACCTAAATTGACGGTCTGGGCTGTTTCCCTCTCGCACGTGAAGCTTATCCCTCACGAACTGACTGCTGAAATATACGCCGAGGTATTCAGAGTTTGACAGACATCGGAAGGAGGGTCGCTCCCCCTAAATCTACCAGTGCTTTACCCCCTCGGGTTAAATTTCAACGCTAGCCCTAAAGCTATTTCGGGGAGAACCAGCTATCACCAAGTTCGATTGGCCTTTCACCCCTAACCCCACCTCATGTAGAAACTTTTCAACGTTTAACACTCCGGCCCTCCATTCGCTGTTACGCAAACTTCAGCCTGGACAGGGTTAGATCACTTGGCTTCGGGTCTAATATGACGAACTAATCGCCCTATTCGGGCTCGCTTTCACTACGGCTGCGGACTTCATCAGCCCTTAACCTTGCTCGGCACATTAACTCGCTGGATCATTCTTCAACAGGCACACTGTCGCACATTCCCTTGCGGGCATAGTGCTACAATAGCTTGTAGATGTACGGTTTCAGGTTCTATTTCACTCCCCTCTCGGGGTTCTTTTCGCCTTTCCCTCGCGGTACTGGTTCACTATCGGTTGCCAGAGAGTATTTAGCCTTGGAGAGTGGTCTCCCCTGATTCCCACCGGATTGCACGTGACCAGTGGTACTTAGGTACTCGCTAGGAGGTCTTCAGTTTTCGTTTAAGGGACTATCACCCGCTATGGTTGGACTTTCCAGACCATTCAACTAACCGTCAACACATTCCATATCGCAAGCCCTGCAACCCCAACCCACGCACGTTACGCACCGTAATGCGCACCGTGCGGGAGTTGGTTTAGGCTGTTCCCGTTTCGCTCGCCACTACTCAGGGAATCTCTTTGATTTCTTTTCCTGTAGGTACTGAGATGTTTCACTTCCCTACGTTGTCTTCTATCACCCTATCTTCAAGTCCGAAGACTTAACCTTCAAGTGATGATTTACAGGCTCTCACCTGTAAGGGTTCCCCCATTCAGAGATCCACGGATCAAAGGATATTTGCTCCTACCCGTGGCTTATCGCAGCTTATCACGTCTTTCATCGACTTCTGGCACCAAGGCATTCACCATACACCCTTGTAGCTTGACCATATTCTTTAATCCTACAGATTTTGGTCATTTCAAATGCTAGATATTGCTATCTATATTTTTAGGTATGATAACCATTAACATTAAGTTAATTGTCTCATGCATCATTGTGTAAGTGTAAGTATATTTTTATCACATATCAAATATACAAACGCTTGGCTTTTCTAAAATATACTTTCATTCTCTTTGCTGCCCGCCTGACTTTTTATTCGTTATAAGTTAGGACTTTCGGAGTCTTACAAGAGACGATTGAGTATAAGTTATCTGATTTTCAAAGAACTTCAAATTTGACGCAACGTTTTATGGTTGCAAGGTTTTAGTTAGGTGAAAGTTGTGGAGCTGATCGGGATCGAACCGACGACCTCCTGCTTGCAAAGCAGGCGCTCTCCCAACTGAGCTACAGCCCCTTAAACAAGTTGCTGTGGGCCCGGAAGGAATTGAACCTTCGACCTCACGCTTATCAAGCGTGCGCTCTAACCAGCTGAGCTACGAGCCCAAGCTATTTTCAAAATAAAGAGCCTAAGCTCTATAAACCTTGCTATGTGCGAGTGGCCGACTTGAAACGGATAGCGCGTTAGCGCACCAATTTAAGACTACCGACCTATTCTTAATTCCGAAGAAAAAAGAATAAAGGAGGTGATCCAGCCGCACCTTCCGGTACGGCTACCTTGTTACGACTTCACCCCAATCACCAATCACAACTTAGGACCCAGACGACCTGGATACTTCTGTTGCCATTGACTTTCGTGGTGTGACGGGCGGTGTGTACAAGACCCGGGAACGTATTCACCGCAGCGTGCTGATCTGCGATTACTAGAGATTCCGGCTTCATGTGGGCGAATTGCAGCCCACAATCTGAACTGGGGCATAGTTTAGGGATTGGCTCCACCTTACGGTATTGCTACCCTCTGTCTATACCATTGTAGTACGTGTGTAGCCCTGGACATAAAGGCCATGATGATTTGACGTCATCCCCACCTTCCTCCACGTTATCCGCGGCGGTCTCCTGAGAGATCCTATTGCTAGGCAACACAGGATAGGGGTTGCGCTCGTTGCGGGACTTAACCCAACATCTCACGACACGAGCTGACGACAACCATGCAGCACCTCGGCTGGCTCCCTTGCGGGTCAGTTCTACTTTCATAAAACTTACCACCAGTCGTTCGAGCCCAGGTAAGGTTTTTCGCGTAGCGTCGAATTAAACCACATACTCCACCTCTTGTGCGGGTCCCCGTCAATTCCTTTGAGTTTTAACCTTGCGGCCGTACTCCCCAGGCGGATAACTTAATGCGTTAGCGGCGGCACGGAAGGGGTCGATACCTCCCACACCTAGTTATCATCGTTTACGGCTAGGACTACCGGGGTATCTAATCCCGTTTGCTCCCCTAGCTTTCGCACTTGAGCGTCAGTAAAGGCCCAGAGATCCGCCTTCGCCACCGGTGTTCCTCCTAATATCTACGCATTTCACTGCTACACTAGGAATTCCGATCTCCTCTGCCTCACTCAAGAACGCCAGTTTCCGTTGCAGTTTCTGGGTTGAGCCCAGAGATTACACAACAGACTTAACATTCCGCCTACGCGCGCTTTACGCCTAGTAATTCCGAGTAACGCTTGCCACCTACGTCTTACCGCGGCTGCTGGCACGTAGTTAGCCGTGGCTTATTCGTAAGGTACCGTCATTTTTTTCTTCCCTTACAAAAGGAGTTTACAATCCGAGAACCTTCATCCTCCACGCATCGTTGCTGGATCAGGCTTGCGCCCATTGTCCAAAATTCCCCACTGCTGCCTCCCGTAGGAGTAGGGCCCGTGTCTCAGTGCCCTTGTGGCCGGTCGCCCTTTCAGGCCGGCTATCCGTCGTTGCCTTGGTAGTCCGTTACACTGCCAACTAGCTGATAGAATATAAGACCATCTCCAAGCGATAAATCTTTGATAATAAAAAGATGCCTTTTCATTATGTTATGGGGTATTAGCAATCCTTTCGGACTGTTATTCCCCACTCAGAGGTAGGTTTCTTATACATTACTCACCCGTCTGCCACTAAACTTTACACTGTATTGCTACAGCGCAAAGTCCCGTTCGACTTGCATGTGTTATGCACGATGCCAGCGTTAACTCTGAGCCAGGATCAAACTCTCCATTAGAATTAATTACCTTTAAATCGCAAGCGGTTTAAAGGCAACCAATCGCTAACATTGAGCTGTTGACTTTTGACTCTACTTGTTTGAATTAACTTGGTGTCCTATTTTTAAAAGTATAGGACTTAACTTAATGAGCCTTGAACTGTTTTACCCTTGCGGGTTCTTCCGGTTCAAATCGCCCATTCGCACATTGCTTCAAATTTTCACAGAGCGAAAATTCCTCGTTGCTTTTTCTTTATTTCAAAAAAGCAATGGAATTTTTAACTTCATTTGTAGCCTTTTCTCTCGGCTACATATATATTAAAGCATATTTTTCAAAGTTTGTCAAGTATTTTCTTGTTTTACTTCGAACGGCTTACTTTTTGCCTTGGAAAAAATACGAAACATTTAATCTTTTATGTACCGTTTGGTTATTCAAACCGGTCATGGCGCTAAGGCCGAAGGGATAAGATTAAATACATATTAAGTTTAGGTAAGTTGCAAAACTAACTTGATCAGCTCGGCTCAGTCCATCGGCTGCCTTTTCTAATATAAGGAGATGTTTCGCTGCCGAAAAGTTTTCTGTTTGCAATTTACTTTACTACAGAAGTTTTTGCTTTTACAAAGATCAATTTAAGACTACCTAAATAGTCTATCAAAAAAAGACAGAAATGTCAAGACCCGTTTTTCTTATCTTTTCAAAACTTGAAAAAGGGTTCTTGAAAACTTCTATGGAAACAAACCTTTTTGTTTCCTTATGTAATTAGTATAGCAGTTTTTAGCAAACTTGTCAACTATTTTTTTCTCCGTCGGAGAAATCAACATTTTTTGACATTATAAAAAAGAACTTACTATTTTTTTGCGGTTTCTGCGCGGTTTCGCAACGCACATATAACTGCTTAATTTATTACTTATTTATTATAACAAATTGCAACAGATAAAAACAAGCGGATTATTTACTCAACACAATTTCTCTTGATATATTGCAAAAAAAACATAATAATATAATAAGGAGATTTTTATGAAAAACAACCAAGCATTTACACTTATTGAATTATTAGTAGTCGTTTTAATCATCGGTATTTTGGCCAGTGTGGCGTTACCGCAATATACGCTTGCCGTCAATAAATCGCGCTTTGCCAATTTACGCAGCATGGCCAATCCTTATATAAAAGCCATTGAAGCGTACCACTTGGCTAACGGAGATTGGCCTAACAACTTTGACGAGTTGAGCGTGGAAGCGCCGGCTGGATTAACCGTACAAACCAACGCGGGAACGGTTAGTTCGTGCGCGTACAATAATGATATTTTTTGTTGTATAAAATATACGCAAGGGTCATGGGCCAATTCGTTCACTTGCGGACGGAAAGATTACTCTTTTGCTTACGTGTACGTTTTTGATAATGCGGGAGCAACTATCCTGAACAAAGATTTATGTTTTTCCAAAACGACTGACCCCAACGCTGAAAAATTGTGCAAAAGTTTCGGCGGGACCAAACTTGCTTCTGCTCAAGGGCTTTGGACGCCGGACGGCGGAAAATCTGCTTACAATTATTATTCCATGAATATGTAACAACGTTATCCATATTTTGCTATCCTTATATATATGGACTTGGAAACGTTATTAAAAAACACGTCACGCAGTTTATATTTAAGCGTGCAAGCGCTTCCGCGAGCGATGCGCCCGGCGTTTTCGGTGGCCTATTTATTATGTAGGTATGCCGACACGATTGCCGATACGCCTTTGCTCCCCGCCGAACGCCGCTTGTTTTGGATAGAAAAATTCCCGATTATTATTGAAAAGCAACCTGCGGACGATATCACCCAACTCGCTCACGAAATTGAAGGCGGCAGCGAAAACCCATACGAAAAAATTTTGATTGAAAACTTACGCCCGTGCCTAAACGCATTCAACCGAATTTCCGAAGAACAAAAGCCGTTTATTTTGGAAGTAGCCCGTGCCGTGTGCAACGGAATGAAAATTGATTTACAAACTTTTCCGCAAGAGAAAAATGCGTCCGTCGTTGCTTTTCAAACCGAGCAAGAATTGGAAAATTATTGCCGTTTAATGGGCGGAAAACCGGGGAAATTTTGGAGTCAGTTAATTTATCAAACCGCTACAATTCCCGCCGACAAAGAAACATTTTTTGAACTCGGCGAGCACATCGGGGATGCTTTACAAATCGTCAATATTTTGCGCGATTTGCCCAAAGATTTACAAATCGGCCGTTGTTATTTTCCGCTGGAAGATTTACAAAAATACAATTTAACCCCCCATGATTTATTGGATACAAAAAACAGTGCGCGATTTGAACCTATTAAACAAAAGTGGATTTCCTGGGGGATCAACCGTTTGCAAGCCGGGAAAAAGTATTTCCGGTTACTGCCTAAAACACATCCGGGGCAACGTGCCGCCGTAGCATGGCCGGTATTATGGGCCGCCGACACGTTACAAAAAATAAATAAAACAACTTGTTTGTTAGATGTAACACAACGTGTAAAAATTCCGCGCAGTACTATTTATTTGACACTGCTTGCCACCCCACCGTTGTGGCTGAGCAACCGTTTATTTGAAAAATGGCTCGCGCATAAATTGGAAAAATTTAATAAATAATTGATTTTTCCGACGAGAAAAATTTTTTCAAAATACCCCTTGAAATTTTTTACAAATCGTTTATACTATCATTACAAGTACGCAGGGAATGCACATTTTTCCTTGGTTGCAGTTGTGGCGGGTACGGCGTATCCCCCGATTGCGTGAAGACCCGGAATTGTAGCCCCCGGCGGAAAGAGGAACATACGTCAAATGAAAACGACAATGAGCTAAACCCCCGAAATAATACGCGGGGGTTTATTTTGCGTCCTAAATTGCTGCAGGACGTTGTTACTCACTCAGTCGCATACTTCCGCGCTAACGCGCGAGTTCCTACAGTATTACTCCTTCGTTCGTGCCTAGTCCTGCAGTAATTTAGTTTGCAAAATCCGGCATATGCCTGTCGCCTAGCCTTGCACTAAATTTTACTCAAAAAATCCTGCAACTGGGGTAGGCCTAGTCCTGCAGTAATTTAATTTGCAAAATCCGGCACACGCGCATCACCCGGCCCTGCATTTTAAGACAATAAACAGAAAAAATACTATACTATGTTTAAGAGTAGGTTATGTTCAAAAAAATCATTCTTTTAATTTGTTTTGTAGTTGCGACGGCAGCCCTTCATGCGGAAGTTACTCCGCAACAAACACGTCTGCAAGTGCAACAAGCCACCAAAACATTACGAGCCATCGGCAAACAACTGGAACGCTTTTATACCGTTCACAAAAAGATGCCCTATACAAACGATTCCGAAACAAAATTTTTTCTGTTGGGAATTTCTTTGCCCGAAAAAACGCCTTGGGACTATTTTTTCAAATGTACTGCCAAACAATGCAAAGTAGATGCCGAGCGCAAACGAAAATTTTACGGGTCGGATGATTTGGAAGGCATCACCCCGATTTTGCGTTTGACCGTCAACGGTAATAAAACGGCCCCGTTAATCATTATGGAAGCGCGTACCGTTTGGTTTCTGCAAAAAAAAGAGACCACCGTTATGATGGAACAAACGTATCCAGCCCCATTGGAAGTTTGCCAATGGTTTGGCGGAGAAAAACGAAAAGATTTGGGTTGTGTGTTAGAATAATTTTTTATAAAAAATAAAGCGAATAAATAATTATGAACAATACAAAAGCATTTACACTTATTGAATTATTGGTAGTGGTTTTGATTATCGGTATTTTGGCAAGCGTGGCCATGCCGCAATATACGCTTGCCGTCAATAAATCGCGCTTTGCTAACTTGCGAAGTATGGCCCAACCATACATCAAAGCCATGGAAGCCTATCATTTGGCTAACGGAGAATGGTCCGACAATTTTGATGAATTAAGTGTGGATGCTCCTGCCGGGTTAACAATGGTACATACAGACAGTCCCCACCGTTCTTGCGCTTATAATAATGATTTCTTTTGTTGTCTGCGCCAAAAGGATGCTTCTTGGGCCACCAGTGTAACTTGCGGTCGGGCAGACTATTCTTTCTCTTATATTTACTTGTTAGATACCATTGAGGCAGTGAATCCTTTGAAAGAAAAAGATTTATGCGCAGCCAAAGCCACTAATGCCAACGCCGATAAATTATGTAAAAGTTTGGTGGGCTCCACTTTTATCAAAACCGATTCCACCAATTCTCCTACCGGAAATCAAACGGGTTATAATTACTACACTATTCATTAACACAAAATGTCCCCCGGCAGAATATCCGGGGGATATTTTATAATAAAGAATCTATCTAATTGAATTTCGGGGCAATACAAACGCGCAAATACGTAATAACTTGCGCACTCTGCCAAATCGCCCTTGACAAATCAAAAAAAAAAACGATAATAATTATAGTAACAAAAAATCAGTAAGGAGAATTTTATATGAACACAAAAGCATTTACGCTTATTGAATTATTAGTAGTGGTTTTGATTATCGGTATTTTAGCGAGCGTGGCCTTGCCGCAATATACACAAGCCGTCAACAAATCGCGGTTTGCCAACTTGCGCAGTACCGCCAACGCATTAGTTAAAGCCTCAGAAATATATTTTACCGCCAATGGTACCTGGGCCACCGATTTTGATTCTTTAGCCGTAGATTTGCCCGCCGGATTCACTTCCTCACAAGTAGATGGCAACACTTGTGGGTCAAATAACGAAATGTATTGTTGTATTATACATAGCAGCGGTTTCACACCGGCAGTCGTATGTGGGAGATCCGATCTATCCTTTTCTTTTCATCACATGACAGTAGAAGACGGTGCGGCGTATTGTGTAGCCAATCTGGCAAATAAGCAGGCCGTTAAATTATGTAAATCCTTGGGAGTTCAACGAGCGGGGTGGGGTGCGTTCACGCCCGAAGGCCAAAAAACTGGATATATGTACTACACGCTTAATCAATAACTTGGCGCAAAAATAGTGTTGTATGAAAAATTTAATTGATTTGGCCCATGGCTCTTTCAATGCCTTGGGTAAGAAATGTTTCCAATGCGCCGACAGCGCGTTCAAGGGTGGGTTTTAGGATTTCTTCGTCGGCGGCAGAAAATTTGCCGAGCACAAAATTGACAAGGTCTATTTTTTCGGGTTTCGGCCCGATACCTACGCGCAAACGTACGATATCTTGCGTGCCTAATTGCTCAATCACGCTTTTCATGCCTTTTTGACCGCCGGCCGATCCGCTTTTGCGTAAGCGTAGTTGCCCGATAGGCAACGCAACTTCATCAAAACAAATCACGCAATTTTGCGGCGCGATTTTATAGAACCGGGCCAGGCTGCTAACAGCCCGGCCCGATTCGTTCATATAGGTAAGCGGTTTTAACAAATATACGTCTGTTCCGCCCACACAAACTTTGGCATATTCTCCCAGTTTTTGCCAGTCCTTCCACTCGGCTCCCCATTTTGCTCCGCACGCATCTGCCACCCGAAAACCGGCATTGTGGCGCGTACGTGCATATTGGTCACCGGGGTTTCCCAGCCCCACCAGGAGAATGGCCATAGATTATTTCTTAGCGTCCTTGGCGGCGTCTTTATTGTCTTTAGCCAAGTTCCCTTCTTCGTCCTTTTTACCTTTGGTAGAAGAACTTTCCGGTTGGGCTGCAGCCGCATCGGCAGCGGGAGCGGGCGCCGGCGTATCATCTTTCGGGATAGCCAAGTGCACCACAGGCGCTTGCGCATCGGTAATGAGTTCTACGCCTTCGGGCAGTTTAATGTCCCCGGCCAAAAGACCTTTGTTAATGGTCATGGGCGTAATATCAAGCACGATTTCGTGCGGGATAGCACTGACCAAAGCGCGCACTTCAATTTCGCGCAAGATGTGTTCAATAATAGCACCGTATTGGGCCACATCGGCAGGCATACCTTCCAATTTAAGCGGAACGACAACGTCCATTTTGTCTTTCATGCTGACGCGTTGAAAGTCGGCGTGAATCGGTTTATCGGTTACGGCGTGGAATTGTACTTCTTTAACGAGCACTAATTCTTTAGCACCGTTCAAGTCCATTTCTGCCAAAGTATTTTTACCGGCTTTCATGATTTTTTCTAAATCTTTTACGGCTACGGTAATGCTTACGGGTTCTTTATGACCGCCATAAACTACGGCCGGAACTTTTTTCTCTGCGCGGATTTGCGAGAGCGTTCCTTTGACGCCGATACCTTCACGGCTTTCGGCTTGTATAGTTACTTTTTCCATTTTTTTCCTCCAACTCCTTTATCAAAAGGGTTAATTGAACATATCGCTGATTGAACGTCCGTCGTGGTTACGTTTGATAGCGTCGGCCAGCAAATACGAAACCGACAACACGTCCACTTTCGGCCCTAAATCGCGGATAGGCAAAGAGTCGGTAATGACCAACTTCTTGATATCGGATTTATTGATGCGTTCTATTGCATTGCGCGACAAAAGGCCATGCGTACAAGCCGCATAGATTTCACGCGCGCCGCGTTCTTTGATTTTTTGGGCTACGGTCGTCAGCGTTCCGGCCGTATCCACGATATCATCAAAAATAATGGCTACTTTATCTTGCACGTCCCCGATGACGTTATACACCACCGCTTCATTGGGTTTGGGGCGGCGTTTATCAATAATCACGAGCCCCGCATCCATGCGTGCGGCAAATTTGCGGGCGCGTTCCACGCCGCCCACATCGGGAGAGATGACCACAATGTCTTTGTGGTCAAATTGTGAAAAATAGTCTAAAAATACTTTGCGTGCCCGCAAATGATCCACCGGAATATCAAAGAAACCCTGAATTTGTCCGGCATGTAAATCTACCGTCATAATACGGTCGGCTCCGGCTTCGGTAATTAAATTACAGGCCAGTTTAGCCGTTATCGGCACGCGCGGGGAAGATTTCCGGTCTGCACGGGCATAACCGAAATACGGAATTACCGCCGTAATTTTTCCGGCACTGGCGCGTTTGAACGCGTCAATAGTGATCAGCAGTTCCATCAAATTTTCATTGACGGGCGGGCAGGTGGGCTGTACGATATAGCAATCGTGCGCGCGGACGCTTTCCAAAATCTGCACATCAATTTCGCCGTCTGCAAACCGCTCCACACGCAATTTGCCCAAGTCCATATTCAAATGTCCGCAAATTTTCTGCGCTAATGCAATGTTGGAATTGCCCGAGAAAATCCGCAAATCACCGTTTACACTTTTAGTCATTTTTGACCCCTTTGTTTTCTAATACGACCTGGCGCGCCCGGGCAATGCCCAGCGATTTGGCTGCTACTTCTTTGGTAATAGTAGAGCCCGCACCGATTTTTGCATACTCATGCACCGTTACAGGTGCCACAAAATTGACATTAGATCCCACAAACACATGGTCTTCAATAATCGTTTGATGTTTATTTTTACCATCGTAATTGCAGGTAATCGTTCCCGCACCGACGTTCACGCCGGCCCCCATTTGGGTATCCCCAATGTAACTTAAGTGATTTACTTTGGAGCCTTCACCGATGACTGATTTTTTTACTTCGCTGAAATTACCTACTTTGGCCCCTTTTTTAAGTACCGATTGCGGACGCAAATGTGCATACGGCCCTAATTGGCACGTTGCTTCCACCGTAGATTCTTCCACGTACGTTCCCATTTTTAAGGTTACGTTATCGCCAAGTACGGAATCTTTTACATACACGCCGCCTTCCAGCACACAGTTTTTGCCGATAGTCGTTTTCCCTAATATATAAGTACCGGGGTAAATAATGGTATCGGCCCCGATTTGGACACCTTCATCAATAAAGGTATTTTCGGGTTGGATAAGTGTAACGCCCTCGTTCATTAAACGAGCAGCGGTGCGGGCATATAAGATTTGTCCGGCCTCGGCCAATTGTGCTTTGCTGTTAATACCTAATGCTTCGGTAAAGTCATCTGCGCAAAAGACATCTACCGACTGATTCATTTGTTTAATCAGATAAAGGGTATCGGTTAAATAATACTCATTCTTCGGCCCTTGCGGAGTTAATTGTGTCAGCGCGGTTTGCAATAAATCCGATTTAAAAATATACATACCACTGTTAATTTCGGTAATTTTTTGGGTTTCTTCATCCGCGTCGGCTTGTTCTACAATAGACTCAAACCCGCCTTGCGCGTTACGAACAACGCGTCCGTATCCAAACGGGTTAGGCACATTGACACCCAATACCATCGCTCCGCTTTGGCGGTTAGTAAAATCAGTGACCATTTTTTCTAATGTTTCGGCGCGAAGTAACGGCGTATCGCCATTTAGAATAAGTACGGTTTCAAATTTTTTTAGAAGAGGCACAGCCGCTTTAACTGCAGAGCCGGATCCGGTCAGTTCGGTTTGCTCGGCAAATACTAACGGTGTATTTACGCCCCATGCTTGCAAACCGTCTTTCACGGTCTGCATAACTTGTTCGGCCCCGTTTCCTACTACAATGCCAATGGCCGCCGGGCGCAACGCATGGGCGGCTTTTAAAATATATGAGATAATCGGAAACCCGCAAACCGGGTGTAGTGGTTTGGGGAGAGAAGATTTCATTCGCGTGCCTTTTCCGGCCGCGAGAATTAACACACACAAATTCTTTTGGGCTACCATTTTGTTTAACTCTTGCCTAAAAAGTATAGAAATATTATAACAAATCAAAACAAACCATACAAGCGGCCATCTGTTTTTTCGGTGGAACTGGGTGTCTTATACGGCAAGTATTAAATTTTTCTTGAAAATCAAAAAATATATACAATATCTATAACAGTAAAAAATCAAACAGGACTTTTTTATGAAAAATAATAAAGCATTTACACTTATTGAATTATTGGTAGTAGTTTTAATAATCGGTATATTGGCGAGCGTTGCGCTGCCGCAATATCAAAAAGCCGTGGAAAAATCACGCGGAGCCCAAGCATTAAGTTTGCTAAAGTCAGTTGTTCAAGCCCAAGAAGCGTATCACATTGCTAACGGCGATTATGCCACCAATTTTGATGAACTGGCCCTAGAAATTCCGTGGGCAACCGGAAGCGCTTGTTGGGGCGGCTCAAAAGACCCCAGATCAAATGCCGATTGGACAATAGAAATTCAAAATAATGGTGGTTATGTAAATACGCACATCTGTCGAACCCGCGGGAAATATGCCGGGGCCGGATTTGAATGGGTGTTTGAAACAACATCCGGAGCACCTAAACAACAAATTTTATGTTTTGAAAGAACAAGCAGCGCAGATCTTTTGTTTGATACCAATTTATCAGCCGGAGATTATTGCGTAAAGTTATTCAAAGGAACTTTATCAACCGGAGCCTCCGGTAGATATTATTTATTACCTTAAACCGTAAAAGGCACAACTTTCCCATAGCAGGAGTTTGCGTCGGCATGCGTAATTTTCACATGCGCCAAACCGTGTAAATCTTTCGGGGCGTTTTCAATAAATACGGTTTGAAAATTGGAAGTTAGCCCGCGCGTTTGGCCTTCTTTGTATTCTTCCACAAATACCGTTTGTTCCGTTCCTACAAAAGATGCGGCAAATTGCCCCCGCAACTCTTTATCCAACGCGCGCAAAATTTCCGCGCGGCGTTTGATTTCTTCCGCGGGCAGTTGCGGCAGTTTGGCGGCTTTGGTGCCGGGGCGCGGCGAATAACTAAACACGTGAAGCCCCGCCAATTTTTGGGCACGGATAAAAGCAACCGTTTCTTCAAAATTATCTTTTGTTTCCGTAGGGAACCCGGCAATTACGTCTGCAAAAATGCCGATACCGGGCACGTTTTTACGTAAGTCCGCCACGCGCGCGGCGTACTGCGCCGTATTGTAATGGCGGTTCATCGCTTGTAATACCGGGTCGCTCCCCGCCTGCAACGGCAAGTGCAAATAATTACAAAACCGCGCAGGATAATTTTGCATGGCGCGGATAATTCCATCCGTTACTGTTTGGAGTTCTATGGACGAAAATCGCACGCGGAAATTGCCCGGCAGTTTGGTTATTTCTTCACAGAGTGCCGCTAAATCGGCCCCCGTTTTCGGGCAGCAAAAATTACCGATATTGATACCCGTAAGTACAATTTCGGCAAACCCGTTTTGTACGAGATTTTTGATTTCCGTTAAAACATCCGCCAACGGTTTAGAGCGTTTTTCCGTTCGTGCAAACGGCACAATGCAGTACGAGCAAAAACAGTCACACCCGTCTTGAATTTTAATAAACGCGCGGCTATGGCCTTCATGTCCGGACACGGTCCAACAAAGATCTTCTTCATCAAAAAGCACGCGGCCCAAATCGTATTTTCCTACGATTCGCGCGGTGGGAAAAATCTCCCGAATATGCGCCCGGTGCGCCGCAGCATAACACCCGGTTAAAATCAGTTTTGTGTTTGGATTGCGACGCAGAATTTGGCGAATTAATTTTTCTACATCTTTATCGGCCTGATGAGTAACGGTACACGTGTTTAATACGCAAATATCCGCCGTTTCAAAATCGGCCGCAGGCGTAAAATGATGGCGTAAAAAATCTTCTAAAAGCGCTTGGCTTTCTACTTGGTTGACGCGACACCCGAACGTTTTAATAAAAAAAGTGGTCATAAAAGTTTAGCACAGGCGGCGATACAAGCCGTTTCGGCCCGCAAGATATTTACACCCAAAGTTACCGCCGGCGTATGATGCGAGGCCGCCAGCGCAACTTCGTCCGCCGTCCAACCGCCCGCCGGGCCGATAAAAAGGCGAACGTGTTGCGGGTGATTTAATTGTGCTAATCCCCACGAAAGCGTGTGATTTTGTTCGGCTTCATAAGCGAGCAAAGACGGTATTTTTTGCTCCGTAATGACTTGCGAAAAAGGCGCGGGTTTTACTAATTTCGGTAAAAAAGGTGTGTTACACTGTTTGCACGCGGCAAGCATAATTTGCTCCCAGCGGATTTGTTTTTCTTCCCACTTTTTGAAAATATCATATTCACTGCGCGCGGAAGAAACCGGCTGAAAAAACGTGACGCCCAACTGCGTGCATTTATCCAATACTTCTTCTAACCCAACGCGCGAATTAGGCACAAAACAAAGCGTAATTTGCAAAGGAACGCGGCGCACGTCATGCTTTTTAAGAAGTGTGCCGCGCACAAATTTTTTTTGGATTTTATCAATGCGCCCGTCGTATTGGCGGCCTGTACCGTCAAACACAAGTATGGTGTCGCCTTCTTTATGGCGTTGAACAGTAGCCGCGTGGTGGGCCTCGTCATCTAGTAAGAAAAATTCGGTTTCTTTGATATCCGCAAAATACTGGGGCATACAAGTTTTACCTTTTAGAACAACATCTTTAATCCGTAAATAAGATTATTTGACGAGTTTTCCGTCACCTAAACACAACGAATAACCATAATATGCATAACTTTCCACGAGTGAATTGCGCGGAACGGTTACGGTTTTATCGTATTTTGATTTTTCTTTCATCAGCAAACAATACAATGCGCTTTTTTTCGGATCCGGAGTTTGGCGAGAAATAATAAAATACCGGTTTTCGGTTTTACTAACCGGCATTAAATACAAGCCCAATTGTTCACGTAAGGTTTCATCGGAACATTTGGTATTTTTCTTTAAAAATTTTAATTCTTTAGCAGAAATTTCCACATAGCCGGCTTTTTTAAGTTCTTCTTCCAACCGCGCCATTTGTTTGAGTAATTCTTGGCTCGGCGGGGTAGATTCGTTAGGGAGTAAAAACACTTTACGGTTTTTCAACGCTTCCGTATAAGCAAAGAAACCGCTGGGCGTAAGCGTATTATCTTTTTTAAATAACTTATACCCTTTCAAATCGCGTAATTTGAACACATCTTGCACCGGAACGCCCGCCCGTTGGAAAACGGCAATGGCATCTTGGCCGATATGTTTTTGTAAGGCTTGATAGCCGGCTAACGTTAAAATTTCACGCTCAAAAGCCGTTCCTTTATTAAGCGTTACCAAATAATCACCGGGGACTTTAGGATATTTATTATGTAAATAACTAACACCCATGCGTTGTTCGGCAAGGTGAATTTCACTAAATAATTTACGCAAAGAATCGGTCAGTTCTGTAACATCCGGTTGGATGGCATAGCGTTGTTTTAAGGCATCTAAAATTTCTTCATCACTCATGTAATCCGGCTCTAAATTGATAAGCCGTTGACGCGCTACTAAGTTAAGCGGCTCTACGGCCAGTGCCGAGCGGTAAAAGCCCGCGGCGCCTTTTTTATCGCCCTTATATTCGGTAATAACACCTTTGCCTACTAAAGAATTAACGTTGGCCGCGTTGGACACGAGCGACTTGCTGTACCACTCTAACGCTTCGTCGTTTTTCTGGCGTTTCAGGGCGATATCCCCCAACATAGAATAGGTATAAGAAAAATACGGAGAGGTGCGTTTCATTTCCGCAAGGGCCGCACGAAAAGCGGTATCTGCTCCGTCTAAATCATCCAGCGTTAAAAGGGCTCCGCCCAACGATAATTGCGCATCGGAATTTTTAGGATCCAATTGAACACATTGGGTAAAAGTAGTTTTAGCCGCTTGATAATTTTGGGCATTAAACTCTTTTTTGCCTTGTTCCAAACAAGATTGCATGTTCGTAAAATTTTGGGCCGCATACGTCCAAGATATGGCACCTAAAAATAATAATCCGCTAACCCAAAACGGTTTGACTACACGCATAAACAACTCCTATCAATTTTTCGGCTTTGGTCAGTTTTACGCTGCGAGAAACGATAAAACCGCTTTTACTTATTTTAGCAAGATTTTTAGCATAAACGCACCCCATCATCCGGCAAGGAAGCATTTTCAGGCGGGGTAACGTTTTCATTTGGGCAAAGGCTTTTTGATAATATGCACGCGCCGTTTGCGCCAATTCGGCCAGCACTTGCGATGTTTTTTCTTGTGATTTTCCGGCTAAAATATCATCACGCGTTAAGCCGTATTTCGTCAACAAATCTACGGGCAAATAAACGCGATTTAATTTGGCATCTTCGCAAACATCCCGAATAATATTGGTTAGTTGTACCGCGCGGCCTAAATTTTCGGCCAAGGTGCGAGCGGGCTGTTTAGAAACTTCCAAGATATCCAATGTAGCCAGCCCCACCACCACCGCCACTCGGTACAAATAGGTATTGAGTTCCTCTTGCGTATGATAAATTTTGCCTTTTAGATCATCGCGCATGCCTTCAATCAGTTGCACAAAACTTTCTTTACCGATAGCAAATTCATCCACCGCTTGCGCTAATTGTTGGCCCAAGGGGGTTTGCGGCGTATGATTAAAAATGTGCGTTACTTCTTCCTGCCAAAAATCTAATTCTTTAAGCGGATCCTTGACATTCGGTTCATCGGCAATATCATCCATTAAACGGCAAAACTCGTAATAGGCCGCCAAAGCCGTCCGGCGGCGTTTGGATACAAAGAAAAACGCCGGGCCGAAACTGGATTTTTTATAGGACGTATTTACAGACGGTTTATTTTCTTCCATGTTTTTTTAAGTACGACAAGGCCGCCCCTGTGGCCGTAGCATACAGCGCATTTTGCGGAATAGTAAATTTGACACCATGCATTTTGTAAAGCGCATCAAATACTTTTTTGGCAAACGGTACTTGCGTCAGCGTACCCGTCAGCACGACATCTTTTACCCGATCGTTGCGGCAAGCAAAAACAGCCAACATACCGATCGTTTGGAACGTCATATTCAAAATGCCCAGCGTGATATCGGCCGGGGTTGCGCCGTCTTCCATTTTGCCGAAGTTGGATGCGGTTGTATCGGGCGGCAAGGTGGGAATTTCCGCCGAGCTGATATCTTTAATGTTCAAATCTACCTTGCCCAACTTACCGGTTTTGGCAAGTTCGGTCACCGTCTTAAACGAAGTGGCCCCGCACATTTTACCGCACAAACCTACCACCGTTCCTCCGCCGATACCCGAACCGCCGATGTGGGAAATGCCGTTTTGCCCGGCGCGGACAAATGCCGTTCCGGTACCCATACTGACAATCAACCCTTCTTTTTTACCGGATAATTCCAATCCGCCCAAACCGATTGCCAAAAACTCATCTACTTTTTCGGTAGGGATTCCGTAAATGTCTTTGGTAAAAAGCGAAGCGCCAACCCCGGTTAAAATAATACGGGTAATGTCCGTAAGCGAAAGTCCGTTTTCGCTCACAAATTTTCCAAAGGCACCGTACGCGGATGTTTGCGGATCAGCCGCTTCCACTTTGAGAAAAGAAACAGGCTTTCCGTCGTCTGTATAACCCACGATTTTTGTGGTAGAACCACCGACATCAATACCGATAACTATGCTCATATTTCTCCTTATTTTAACCCGATAGATTTTAAGAACGGCTCGTTACTGACCGGGCGGCCCAAAAAGTTTTTAACCATATCTTCTTCTTCTATGGTGCTGCCTTTTTCTAAAATTTCGCGGCGGTATTTTAAGCCGGTGTTCGTGTCAAAAATACCGTTTTTTTCAAACTCGCTGAAGAAGTCTTCCGCAATCACTTCCGACCATAAATATCCGTAATATCCCGCATCATACCCGCCCATAATATGCCCGAACGCGGCTTGCGGAATGGTATCTTTCTGTAACCGGATATGACAGATTTTTTTGGTCATATCGTAGTAAAGTTTAGTGGTATCGGGTGTTTTATCCATCGTATGAAGCGTCATATCATATTGCGCAAAAAAGTTTTGGCGCAAATAAGCGTTGCCCGTACCGAAATTTTTAGCATCAATCATACGTTTGATAATATCATCCGGCAGCGGCTCACCCGTTTTGTAGTGCTTGCTGATTTTTTTAAGCACCGTCGGATTCCATGCCCAACGCTCTAAAAGTTGGCTGGGGGCTTCCACGAAGTCCCAACTGACGCTGGTGCCTGCTTGCGGCGCATATTTAGCGCGCGTTAAAGCATTGTGCAAGACGTGACCAAACTCATGAAACAAGGTTTCCACTTCGCTGTGTTTTAATAAAGACGGTGTATCTTTAGACGGCTTATTCATGTTAGCCACAATCGCCACAAACGGCGTTTGATAGGTGCCGTCTTGTTTTTCTTCTCCGCCGACTAAATCAAAACAGGCCGCGTGTTTATATTTCCCTTCGCGCGGGTAAAGGTCCATATAAAAGTAAGCAATTAAATGTTTGTCTTGTTTGTCTTTAATGGCAAATGCTTTAACATCCTCGTGCCAAACGGGAATATTTACCGGCTCAAACGTAATGCCAAACAAATTGCCGAATAAATCCAGCATACCGTCCACCACTACTTGCGACGGAAAATATTCTTTGATTTTTTCACTGTCTAAATTCAAATATTCTTTGCTGTATTTATAACCCCAGTAGGCACTTTCCCACGGGAAAAGTTCGCGTGATTTTTTACCGGTTTTTTCGTTTTTATAGGCCACCATTTTTTTGGTTTCTTCTTTTCCCAGCGGCGTTAATTTCTTTTGCAGATCTTTCAAAAACGTCATCACTTTTTTGGGATTTTTAGCCATGCGGTTTTCTAATTGTACGTCGGCATAAGTCTTGTAACCGAGCAGGTGCGCAGCATCGCGGCGAAGCGTAAGAGACTCTTCTAATAACGCTACGTTTTTTTCTCCGCCGCGGCGGTTATATTTATAGTTAAGTTCCTTGCGTGCGTTTTCGTCTTCGGCACTTTTCATAAACGGGATAACGTCGGGATAATCTAACGTAACAATATATTTTCCGTCATCTGTTTTTTGGAGTTTTTGGATATAATCTTCGTCCAAACCGTTTAATTGTTCGCGTGTTACATAAAGCGGATCTTTATATTCGCGAATATTTTGGTCAAAGGAAATCGCATTTTGCGATTCTTTTTTATTAAGGGCTTTATATTTTTCTAAATCTTCGTCGTTAAGATCCATCCCTTTGTACTTAAACCCGATTAGCATTTCTTTAACGAGTTTAGCCTGCACCGGATCTAATTGCGGGTTGGTGTCCGTATATTGGCGGATCGCACGGTAAATATCGCGTCGGGCGGCAACGTCCACCAAATACTGACTGGTTTGCATTTCCAATTCCACCACGGCGTCGCGCAATTTTTTATCGGTGGAAACATATCCTAAAAATCCGCTGACACCAAGCGCATCGTGATATTTTTGAAAGATACGATAATACCCCAAAATGGTATTATCAAACGTGCGTTTTTCGGCGGGCATCGCCACAAATTCAGCAAGTTCTTTTTCTAACTGCTTGCGGGCGGCGGCTTCGGTAGGGGCAAGGTCTTCGGCCTTATAATTAAAGTGTAAAACTCCTTTTTCGTTAAACATACTTGGCATACCTTGCACTCCCGTTACGGCAAAAAACAATGCCGCAATTAAAATTATTTTTGTTTTTTTCATAGTAATATACTACACTCTTTAGTGTACGGTAGGAACCGTATATAAATTGTAACAAATAATGTGTTACCCATATTTATTTGTTATAATTTTATGTAGCCGATTTAGGCACTGAAAATTCACACAAAAAGGAACTGTGGAAAACAAACATGTACGAACCGTTTGTAGCAAAAGAGATCTTCCTTACCAAGGGGATCGGACGTCACAAAGAAAAACTGGCCAGTTTTGAAGAGGCCTTGCGCGATGCACACATTGCGCCGTTTAACATTGTGCCGGTGTCCAGCATTTTTCCGCCCGGTTGCAAACTTATTCCCGCCAGCAAAGGCCGCGAAAAATTAAGACCCGGGCAAATTTTGCACTGCGTCATCAGCCGCAACACCAGCAACGAATATCGCCGCATGATTGCAGCGTCCGTCGGTGTGGCTATTCCCAAAGACGGCAAAAACAACTACGGCTATTTGTCCGAACACCATAGTTTCGGCGAGACCGATAAACAAGCCGGCGACTACGCCGAAGACTTGGCGGCCTTGATGCTTTCCACCACGCTCGGTATTGATTTTGATAACGATACCACGTGGGATAAAAAAGAAGAAATTTGGAAAATGAGCGGTAAAATTGTCCGCACCACTAACATCACACAATCTGCTATCTGTGTAGATGGTATGTGGACGACGGTTCTTGCCGCTGCTGTATTTGTCAGATAGTGAACGGTATTTTTGTGAGCGAAGACAACGTACAGACTGATAAGTTTATGGGGTTAGAGAGCAAAACAAGTTCTCTGCCCCTTTGTAAATTCGTAGTCGTGCCCGTGCCGTTTGAAAAAACGGTCTGCTACGGACACGGTACTGCCAAAGGCCCGGCCGCCGTTATTGAAGCCTCCACCCAAATTGAGTTATGGGACGAAGAAACCAAAACCGAAACGTGGGAACTCGGCATCAATACCCAACCGGCAATCAATTGCAAAGGTTCCACTAACACCGTTTTCAAAAACATTGATAAAACGGTGCGTAACTTAATGCAATATAAGGCCATTCCGTTTTATATCGGCGGAGAACACACCGTCACGCAAGCCCTTGCTCAACCTTATATTGAAAAATATAAGAATTTAAGCATTTTGCACTTTGACGCACATGCCGATTTGCGCCCGACGTTTGAAGGAACGCCCAAAAGCCATGCGTGCGCGTTATATCCGGCGTCGCGCCAAGTCAAAGTAGTGCAAGTAGGGATCAGAAGCGTCGCCAGCGAAGAAAAGCAATTCTGCAACGCGGGCAACGTAACCACCTATTTAATGCACGAACACCGCGACATTAAAAAACTGATTCCGCAAGTGGTTAAAAAACTGACGGACACCGTTTATATTACCATTGATGTGGACGGCTTTGATCCGTCGGTCATTCCGGCAACGGGCACCCCGCAACCGGGCGGATTTATGTGGTATGAAGCGTTGGACTTGTTCCGCGAAGTCATCAAACACAAAAAAATTGTGGCCATTGACGTGGTGGAATCATGCAAACGCAGCGCCGATACGATTACGGAGTTCAACGTATCCAAACTGATTTACCGCTTAATGGGATATCTGGCGCTTAAAGACCAAAAGAAGAAATAAAAGTTTGGTAGAAATAAAAACTCCCCGCGCAAACGGGGAGTTTTTGTTCGCAAAGAATTAGGGCAAATCGTAATAATACCAACTGCCCGTAGTGTCAGTATAAGTACCTTTTTCCAATTTGGCGCAAAAATCACCTATGGTGCTATCACCGGAAGAATGTTTTTCGCGGCACCGGAGATGTTGATTGATACTATCAAAGAAAAACCCCGTACATTTATAGGGATTCTCCAGCCACACGGCTTGCACGCTTATATAAGAAGGATCATTTGCGTGCCCGCCTAACACAATTTCAAAATTTTTTCCGCGGCGAACCGCATCGGTACCGCCAATGGCAAATCCGCATTTATCTTCCGCCGAGCCGTTTTGAACGGGCGCGGAAAGCGGCAAATCTAAATCCAACACGTCAAAATTAAAAGAATATTGCCCGTTGGCCATATAGTATGCTTGCTCTGCTTGCGCAACAGATTGTGCCAATGTTTTCAGTTGTGCATTGCGACTTTTCCACACGGCTTTTTGATATTGCGGCAAGGCTACACTCGCCAATATACCGATAATCAAAACTACCACTAATAGTTCTATTAACGTAAATGCTTTATTGTTCATACAAAGACTCCTTTTTCATGTCCTTTTATAAAAACTAGCAAAAAAAAAAACGATGTCAAGTTTTGCCTGATGGGCGGGCAAAAAAAGCAAAATAACGGTATCTATTTCCCTTTTTCTTTTTTCTTCATTTCTTTCCACACCGCAAGGGCTTCTTCGGGGGTAGCCGCCTTGGCGTGATCGCCGAACACATGCGGATGACGGCGGTGGAGTTTATCGTATAAGCCTTGTATCACGTCGTCAATGGTGAAAAACCCTTCTTCTTTGGCAATTTGCGCGTGTAAAAGGACTTGCAACAACACATCGCCGAGTTCTTCCTTCATATTGTCCACGTCTTTTTTTTCAATAGCGGCCACTAATTCTTCCGCTTCTTCGCGCATATTTTTAATTAGGCTTTCATGTGTTTGTTTTTTGTCCCACGGGCATCCGTTCGGCCCGCGCAAAATAGCAAAAGTTTCCACTAACTCGTCAAATGTATTTTTCATCTGCAACTCCGTTAGAAATAATATACAATTATTATATGAAAATAAAATTCTTCCTTTTAACCTTTTTTTGTTTTTTTGCGTTTAGCGCCACCGCACAAATTACCGTTGTGCGCGTCCAAAATCACCAAGTATATCTAGATACGTCCTCGGCCCAGCAAACTGTGCACAAAGGGGATACTTTCAAAGTGATTTTATCGTCGGAAAAACTGACCAATCCCAAAACGGGAAAAGAATTGGGGCTACTGTATAATTACTCCGAACCCGGCGTTATTACCGAAGTACAACCGCTGTATGCGGTAGGGAAATTACCGTCGGAAAAAGGAATTCAAATCGGGCAAGAAGCCGTGATGGAAAGCACGCAACCAAACGTGCAACCGCAAGAAAAAACAGCACAAAAAGAACAAGCCCCTGCCACTTCCGACGTGAAAAAAATTATTTACGAACCGATTGAACAAGAAGTAGTCGCGCTAACCACCGGTGCGGTTTCCGCAACAAATGCCGACAACATTATTACGCTTTCCACAAAAGGAAAATTAACCGTATGGAACCGCAATAAAGAAAAATTACAAGAAGTTACTTCTTATCAACTTCCCGTCGGTAAAACACCGCTCTCTGTGTCGGCCGGAAAAATTCGCGGTAACGATACGGCCGAAGTTTTTGTGTCGGTATATGAAGAATCTCTTTCCCGCATTTCCACGCTCGTTTTAGCATATGAAAACGGACAATGGACAACGCTTGCCACCTTGCCGTATTTCGTCAAAGAAACAGGGTGTGACGAAAAAACCGTTTGGATGCAACGCCCCTTTATACTTGGTGCGCGCCCGGGCAACGCACGTAACATTATCTATAAAGACAGAAAATTTGTAGCAGGGGAATTACAACTTGATACGCGCCATAATTGGCTGACCGGCTTAAATATGTTCCCCGTTGATAAAGACGAAAAAAAACTGATTTACACAACCCCTACCGGGCAAATTAAATTGGAACCTTCCAAAGGAAAAACGGCTACCTATAAAGATGTTTCCGTTGGGGCTCCAAATCGTGTAAAATATAAGCAGGAAATGGTGCGTTTTTATCCCGCGCTGCAAGTGCTTAAATGGCAAGACCGCCCGCAAGCGGCTGTCGTAGAAAATACGGCCAACTTCGGCTTACTTTCCGGCACGTTCGGGCAATACAGCGGCGGAAAAATTCACTTTTTGGCTTTTGCAAAAGGGCGGCTGACTCCCACACAAACCGTTGAAATGGACGGCTTTATGTATGACACCGCTTGCACCCCCGCGGCGTTACTCACCGCAGAAGTATTATCGGACGGCAATAGTTCCGTCGTAGAAATTTTGAATTAGGAGAATTTCCTTATGGCTCAAGACACCAACGAAAAAATCAATGTATTAGATAAAGGTTTCGTACGCTTAGTTGATTTTATGGGCGGCGATGACCGTGCCGTACAAGCAGCCCGCGTATCGTTCGGCGCCGTTTCCAAAGGCGAAGAACAAGACAAACGCTTAATTAAATACTTAATGCAACACGCACACCATACACCGTTTGAACATTGTTATTTTCAGTTTCATATTTGCTGCCCGATTTATGTAGCCCGCCAATGGATGCGCCACCGTTGGGGTTCGTATAACGAAGTCAGCGCGCGCTATACCGAAGTAAAAGACGAATTTTATATTCCTTCTTCTTTCCGCGGACAAGATACCAAAAACAAACAAGGCTCCGTGGCCGATTCTTCGTTAGATAACGAAAAATTACGCAAAATATATGAAGAAAGTGTAGAAGCGTCGTACGCCGCTTATCATAAACTGATTGAAGCCGGCGTGGCGCGTGAAATGGCACGCGGTGTTTTACCGGTATGCCAATATACCCAATTTTACTGGAGCGTTAACGCCAGAAGTCTGTTTAACTTTTTATGCCTGCGTACCGACAAACACGCCCAAGCAGAAATCCGCGTCTATGCCGACGAGATTGCCAAAATCGTGGCGCAAAAAATGCCGTGGTCGTGGGAAGCCTTTGAAGAGTTACACCGTCAACTGCCGTTAGGTTCGGAATAAAATTCGTTTATAACAGGGGAATTATGAAAATACTGGGAATGATTATGGCCGGCGGAAAAGGCGAACGCTTGTATCCGCTGACAAAAGAACGTTCAAAACCGTCTGTACCGTTCGGCGGGAAATACCGCATTGTGGATTTTGTATTGTCCAACTTTGTCAATTCGGGCATTTTCTCGTCTTATGTGTTAGTGCAGTATTTATCGCAAAGTTTAATTGAATATTTACGCACCACGTGGCGGTCGGAAGGTATTATGTCCGATCACTTTTTAACCTGCGTTCCGCCGCAAATGAGACTGGGAGAAATGTGGTATCGCGGGACGGCCGATTCGGTGCGGCAAAACATCAATTTGGTTAAAGATTTCGGCCCCGATTTGGTAGCGATTTTCGGCGCGGATCACATCTACCGCATGGACGTACGGCAAATGATTGATTTCCACCTGAAAAACAAAGCCGACGTTACCGTGGCCGCCAATACCGTACCGTTGGAAGAAGCCAGCGCGTTTGGAGTGCTTGGTGTAGATGCACAAAGCCGCATTATTCAGTTTGACGAAAAACCGGCCCATCCCAAACCGATTCCGGGCCATCCCAAATCGGCCTATGCTTCCATGGGCAACTATATTTTTAATGCGGATGTATTACTGCAAGTATTGCAAAAACGCTTTTGCGATGTGCCGGCGTTAGACTTCGGCAAACATATTTTACCGAAAATTCTAAAAGACCACCGCACGTTTGCCTATAACTTCCAAAGCCAAACGCTCCCCGGGGCCAAATCGTATGAAGAACAAGGCTATTGGCGCGACGTAGGAACGATTCAATCGTTCTGGCAAACGCACATGGATTTGTTAGGGCCGAAACCGAAATTGGACTTGAATAACCCCGAGTGGCCCATCAGCACCACCTTGCACCGTTTCCCCCCGACCAAATTTTTGGGCGGCACGGTGACCAACTCCATGATCGGCGACGGTTGTATCATCCACCCCAAAGCCAAAATTAAACACTCTGTCATCAGCGACGGTGTTTTCATCGGCGAAGGCGTGGAAATTGAAGATTGCGTCATTATGGATAATTGCGAAATCAAGGCCGGCGCCAAACTGAAAAAAGTGATTATGGACCGTTTTAATCACGTGGCGGCCCGCCAAACAATCGGCCATAATTTAGAAGCCGATTCGCAAAAATACTATATTGATCCGTCAGGCATTGTGGTACTGCCGCGCGGAAAGAGTAAGTTTTAATGGTCACACACGCGCCGCGCATAAAAACGCGGCGCATTTTTTATGATAGGTCATATTTTTTATAACACCGACGTTGCCCCTTATTTGCGCCGCACCGGACTGTTCAAAAAAGCCTTGGAAAAAGGCCTCAAAAATTTCGCCCGTCAACATATAGAAGTTAATGTGATTTTTGTGGACGAAAAAGAAATCTTGCGCGTAAATAAAGAATTTTTGGGGCATAATTACGTAACGGATGTTATCTCGTTTAACAATGAACGCCCGCCCATTTTGCCGCCCGGCGAGCCGTGGGCGTTTGGCGATATTTTTGTGTGCTACCAAGTGGCGCGGAAAAATGCACCGCAGTTTAATCACACCATTTTGCAAGAAATGATGATGTATGTAACACACGGTGCATTACACTTATCGGGTATGGATGACCACGACCCGAAAGACCGCGCGGAAATGGATAAGCAAGCAGAAAAAATTATTAAGCAAGTTTTAAGGAAATAACGCCTTTTCTCTTTTCTTTCCTTGTTTTTAACTCATTGCATTACGTCGTAAAATTGACGGACCGAAAGGTTTTTTTGACAAGTCAAAAAAAAAACCATAATATATTCATAGCAAAAAAATCAAACCGGAGAATTTTTATGAAAAACAACAAAGCGTTTACGCTTATTGAATTATTAGTAGTCGTTTTGATTATCGGTATTTTGGCGGCGGTGGCCGTACCGCAATATCAAAAAGCCGTGGAAAAATCTAAAGCCGTGCAAGCAATGACTTTATTAAAAACTCTTGGAGAAGCGGGACAAGTATATAAGATGGCAAACGGCAATTATCCGGAGACATTGGCCGATTTTGATATAGAAATTCCTTCTTGGACCGGAACCGACAAGGTTTACACAGCATATCCAGAAGTACATTCAACACAAGATTGGAACATACTATTTAACCAAACTTCAGATAAGCAAATACGGATGGAACGCTTAACAGGGAAGTATCGCGGCGCAGGATTTCAATATCAATGGGAAGGACTCCCCGGACATAGCGAAGAAGAAATCCCGTTAGATACAGTATTTTGTATAGAATATGCGGCCGGTTTCCAACTCGCTGCCGGGAGTTATTGTGAAAAAATTTTCAAAGGAACAAAAACCTCTTACAATGGCTCTTCGCGTGTTTATAAATTGCCTTAAATTTTCCCAATCAGTTCCCAAAATTCTTCTTCGGTAAGGACGAATAACACAAGGGAATTTGCTGTTTTCAAATTAGGCAGAAAAGAAAAAGCCCCGCCGTAAGGCAGGGCTTTTGTTACTTTTTATTCTCACTTCTAGGTACGCAAGTTAATTCTCTTGTTTTCAAATTTATGCCAAGGTAACGCCGCAAGTTGAGCGCCGCGTACGTCTTGCGGACGGTGCAAAGCACCGCAAGTACGCAAGCGAAAGTCGGCTTTAGATTGGCTAAATTTGAAAACCGATACTTTGCAATTTTAGCCAAGAAAAAACCCACCTGAAAAGGTGGGTTTTTCGTCACGCAAAAGAGATATTATTTGTTGCTTACAAATACCCCGGGGCCCATGGTGGAACTCATCGAGATACTTTTCACATACACCCCTTTAGAGGTGCTGGGTTTTACACGAATAATCGTGTCTATAACCGCTTTTGCATTTTCCGCCAATTTGGCTGCGTCAAACGACGCTTTACCAATGATGGCGTGTACGATACCGTACGCATCGGCTTTGAACTCAATGCGGCCGGCTTTTAAGGCTTTAATCGTGTTAGCCAAGTCAAACGTAACCGTTCCGCTTTTCGGGTTTGGCATTAAACCGCGCGGCCCCAAAATTTTGGCGGCTTTGGCGAGGTCTTTCATCGTATCGGGCGTAGCCACGAGTACATCAAAGTCAATTTTGCCTTTGATAACTTCTTCTACGATGTCTTCGGCTCCAACGCGGTCAGCCCCGGCTTTTTGCGCTTCTTGAGCGTGTTCGCCTTTGGCAATGACAGCGATACGTTTGGTTTTACCCGTACCATGCGGCAAGGCTACCGTCGTGCGGACTTGTTGGTCGGCTTTTTTGGTATCAATGCCCAATTTGACGTGTAATTCTACCGTTTCGTCAAATTTCGCTTTCGCGTTATTTTTTACGATTTCGGCAGCTTGTTCCAACGTATACGTTTTGCTTTTATCGTACGCTTTTACAGCGGCTTGCATTCTTTTTCCCATCTATAAACTCCTTAGGTTCAAACGGGCTTACGCCCTCCCTGACTTAAATTTTATTTGACTACATCAACGCCCATGCTGCGGCAGGTACCTTTTACCATTTCCGCGGCGGCTTTTACGTCTTTCGTGTTCAAATCGGGCAGTTTTTGAGCCGCGATTTTTTCACATTGGGCTTGTGTAATCTTGCCGACTTTATCTTTGTGCGGAGTGCCCGAGCCTTTGGCTAGTTTCAACTCCTTGATAATCAGCGTGGCCATAGGCGGCATCTTGGTAATAAAGGTGAAAGAGCGGTCTTCAAAAACAGTAATGATGACCGGGATCTTAATCCCTTTTTCCATTTTCGCCGTCTTGGCGTTGAATTGTTTGCAAAATTCCATGATGTTCACACCATGTTGACCCAAAGCCGGACCAACTGGCGGGGCCGGGTTAGCGGCACCGGCAGGAATCTGCAATTTGATGTATCCTTTAATTTTTTTCTCTTTTGCCATTTTATTGTTACTCCATTTTTACTGCAATACTGCGGTAAAATCTAGTTCTTTTCTACTTGTAAGAAGTCCACTTCTACCGGGGTGGCGCGGTCAAACACCGTTACCATCACTTTGAGTTTGTTCTTTTGTTCGTTGACTTCTTCTACGGTACCCACGAAATGTTTGAAGGGTCCTTCGGTGATGCGGACACTTTCGCCGCGTTCAAATTCCACCAAGCGTTTAGGTTTACCGGACGGATTTTCGGTAAGTTCCAAAATACCGACAATTTCTTCTTGCGGCAGAGGAACCGGGTGAGGGTCACCTAAAAATCCGGTAGCACCTGTAATAGATTTGATAAACCAATAGGTTTCGCTGGTCATAATCATTTCTACCAGCACATAACCGGGGAAAAATTTCCGTTTCCGTCTGATTTGTTTATTTTGTTTAACTTCTACTACTTCTTCCGTAGGAACTAATACGTTAAACACACGGTCAGAAAACCCGCGCATTTCCGTACTGATTTTAATGCGTTCGCAAACTTTATCTTCGTACCCGGTTTGGGTATGCACGACGTACCATGCTCTTTCTTCAGCCATTAGTGCCCCCCAACGACTTTACCCAATAGACCCGTTAAGCCCCAATCAATTACACTTACATATACCGCCACAATCGCAACTACGATTGCAACCAGAATAGTAGATTGGATGACTTCCTGTCTGGAAAGCCATGTGGATTTTTTGAGTTCGCCTATGGATTGCTTCACAAAATCTATTGCTTTGTTCATAGAATTTTATCCTTACTAAAACATGGCAGGGGCGGAAGGACTCGAACCTTCAGTCCCGGTTTTGGAGACCGGTGGTTTACCAGTTAACCGACACCCCCCCAAAAAAATTTTACGAAGCCTTTCCTTCTTTATGGACAGTGCTCTTTCCGCATTTTTTGCAGAACTTGTTCACTTCCAATTTATATTCTTTCTTTTTACCGCGCACTTGATAATAGTTTTTGTTTTTGCATTGTGTGCAAATCAGCGCGATTGCAATTCTTTCACTTGCCATCTTTATTATCCTTAATTAACGTAGCGCATTCTTGCGCTCAAAAAAGGGTTAGTTCGCAGAAAAAAAGTTCTCTGTGGGGGCGCGTTATGCGCCCCCACCAAGCGAACTAAACAATCTTTATTTACTACTCAATAATTTTGGTTACTACACCAGCACCTACGGTGTGGCCGCCTTCGCGGATAGCGAAGCGCAAGCCTTCTTCCATGGCTACCGGGGTAATAAGTTTTACTTCAATTTCCGCATTGTCACCGGGCATGATCATTTCTTGTTTGAAAGAAAGTTCACCGGTTACGTCCGTGGTGCGGAGGTAGAATTGCGGTTTATAACCCGGGGTTAACGGGGTATGGCGGCCGCCTTCTTCTTTTTTCAAGATGTACACTTGACCGATAAAGTGTTTGTGCGGGTTAACCGTTTTCGGAGCAGCCAAAACTTGACCGCGTTCTACTTGGTTCTTTTCAATACCGCGTAACAAGATACCGACGTTATCACCGGCGATACCTTCGTCCAACAATTTGCGGAACATTTCGATACCGGTGGCAACCGTGTTCAGGGTGTCGCGGAAACCAATGATTTCGAGCGGATCACCTACGTGCACCTTACCGCGTTCAATACGACCGGTGGCTACCGTACCGCGGCCGGTAATAGAGAATACGTCTTCTACGGCCATCAAGAACGGTTTATCGGTTTCGCGTTTGGGTTCGGGGATCCAAGAATCTAACGCGTCCATCAAGCGGTGAATGCTGGGTTCGCCGAGTTCGCCTTGATCGCCTTCGATGGCTTTCAACGCGGAACCGCGGATGATCGGCGTGTTATCGCGATCAAAATCATATTTACCCAAGAGTTCGCGGACGTCTTCTTCTACGAGATCCAACATGTCTTTATCGTCAACTAAATCGGATTTGTTCAAGAATACGACGAGTTTCGGTACGTTGACCTGTTTGGCCAAAAGTACGTGTTCGCGGGTTTGCGGCATCGGGCCGTCTTCGGCGGACACTACCAAGATAGCACCGTCCATCTGCGCGGCACCGGTGATCATATTTTTAATGTAGTCAGCGTGGCCGGGGCAGTCGATGTGTGCATAGTGGCGTTTGTCAGTTTCGTATTCTACGTGAGATACGGCTACGGTTACGATTTTAGAAGCGTCACGAACGACACCGCCTTTGGCGATATCGGTGTAAGCCATAGCTTTGGCTTTACCTTCTTTGGCTAATACTTTCGTAATAGCAGTGGTAAGAGTGGTCTTACCGTGGTCTACGTGACCAATCGTACCGACGTTTACGTGCGGTTTGCTGCGGGAAAATTTTTCCTTTGCCATTTTGTTTAGTTCTCCTGTTTTAATATAACTTCTCTTAAAATAGCTGGGAGTGGGAATCGAACCCACGACCTTCTCCTTACCATGGAGATGCTCTACCGACTGAGCTACCCCAGCACTCTACTACCTTACTACTGTACTGCAAATCTGCTAAGCTGGGAGTGGGAATCGAACCCACGACCTTCTCCTTACCATGGAGATGCTCTACCGACTGAGCTACCCCAGCAGAAAATTGTCAAAGCGGGCGATGGGAATCGAACCCACGTCACAAGCTTGGAAGGCTAGTGTTCTACCATTGAACCACGCCCGCAAAAAACATCACTTTATTATATCAAAAAAACCACTCACAAGAAAAGATTTTTCGTCTGTTCTTGCCGTTAAAAACGGCCCCCTTCCCGGAGGCCTTTTATATATTATAGCATAGGACCGATTTTTTTGGCAAGAAAATTCTTCCTTAAAAAAACAACCCCGAAAATACCGCTCGGGGTCGTTTTAACCAAAACCATTCTGTTTATTACACTTTACGGCGTTTTACCTTCATGCGCGTAATGGCTTGTTTCAGTTCAATTTCGGCGAGTTCAAAATCAATGTCCGCATCTTTTTTGGAAAGGGCTTCTTTTGCTTTTTTGATTTTTTGGTTTTCGGCTTCTTCGTCAATCTCGTCGGCGAGGTCGGCTCCTTCGGCAAAGACGTTCACCACATCGTCTTCCACTTCCACAAACCCGCCCATGACGGCAAAATCAAAATCTTTACCGTCCTTTTTATAACGCAACGCTCCATAGGTCAGTTGGACAAGCGCCGGCACGTGTCCGGGCAAAATACCCATTTCCCCCAAAAAAGCAGGCAACACTACCATATCTACTTCCATATCGGTAAGCAGTTGCTTTTGGGGTGTCACGAGATTGAGTTTTAATTTCTTGGCCATATTACTCGCGGTCTTTTACTTCTTCATACTTGGCAAGCACATCTTCAATGCCGCCGCACATATAGAAACATGATTCGGGGATGTGGTCATATTCCCCTTCTACAATACCCTTGAATGCTTTTATCGTATCGGCTAATTTTACATACTTGCCGGGATGACCCGTAAATTGTTCCGCCACTGAGAACGGTTGCGACAAAAACTTTTGAATACGGCGCGCACGACCGACGGTTTTTTTGTCTTCGTCGGAAAGTTCGTCCATACCCAAAATCGCAATAATATCTTGTAAATCTTTGTATTTCTGCAAGATTTGGCGTACCCGTTGGGACACATTATAATGTTCTTCGCCCAAAATGCGCGGGTCTAAAATGCGAGAGGAAGATTCCAACGGATCTACCGCCGGATAAATACCCAAACTGGCAATTTGGCGCGATAATACCGACGTAGAGTCCAAGTGCGTAAATGTCGCCGCCACGCCGGGATCGGTTAAATCATCCGCCGGAACGTAAACGGCTTGAATAGAAGTAATAGCGCCTTTTTTGGTAGAAGTGATACGTTCTTGCAAACCGCCGATTTCCGTATTTAAGGTCGGCTGATAACCGACGGCGGAAGGCATGCGCCCCAAAAGAGCAGATACTTCGGAGTTAGCAAGCACAAAGCGGAAAATGTTATCCAAAAATAACAAGACGTCTTGCCCTTTGACATCGCGGAAATACTCTGCTTGTGTCAAAGCCGTAAGCGCCACTTTGGCACGCGCTCCGGGCGGTTCGTTCATTTGTCCGTACACGAGCACTGTTTTATCTAATACACTGCTACCGTCGGACAATTTGGATTCGCTCATTTCCAACATCAAATCGTTTCCTTCGCGGCTGCGTTCCCCCACGCCGCCAAATACGGAACTGCCGTGGTGTTCGCGCGCCACGTTGTTAATAAGTTCCATAATAAGAACGGTCTTACCAACGCCTGCGCCGCCGAAAAGGCCTACTTTTCCGCCTTTCATATACGGGGCAATTAAATCAATAACTTTAATACCCGTTTCAAAAATTTCCGGGGTCGGGTTTTGGTCTTCTAAAGACGGTGCCGCACGGTGAATGGGCAGTTTCATCTCCGCCTCAATTTCGCCTTTGTGATCTTGCGGTTGGCCCAGCACATTTAGCAAACGTCCTAAACATTTTTCGCCCACCGGCACTTTCAAAGAGGCACCCGTATCTATGGCTTTTGCACCGCGTTGTAAGCCGTCGGTACTTTCCAACGATACACAACGCACAATTCCGTCGCCGACTTGTTGGGCGACTTCGGCGGTAATTTTGCGTCCGCCTTCCATTTCAATTTCAATCGCGTTTTCAATGGCCGGCAAATTTTCTTGCGAAAATTGCACGTCCACCGCCGCGCCGATTACTTGAATCACTTTTCCCGTATTCATAATTCCCCGTTAATTGGTTAGGGCTTCTGCCCCGTTGACAATATCCAAAATTTCGTTGGTAATACCGGCTTGACGCACCTTGTTAAGCGTTAAACCTAACGCGGCGGCAATTTCGCCTGCGTTTTTACTGGCCGCGTCCATCGCGTTGGTCGTAGCCGCCAAATTGGCCGCTTGCGATTCCAATAGCACGCGATACATATTGGCTTTGATTAAGCGCGGTACCATTAACTTAAAAATTTCCAACAGGCCCGGCTCAAATTCAAATTTCTTGGCGGAAATGTTATCTTTTTTAGCATGTTGTGCAAACGGTAAAATTTCCTGCTCCAATAACGTTTGGCTGGCCAACGACTTAAAATCGTTGTAAATAAGCGTAACGTTTTTGAGTTTTTCTTCCAAAAATGTTTTGATGACCGCTTCGCCGAGTAATTCCGCATGGGCATAAGAAACCTTCGGAAAAATCCCTACACTTTCATACACAATATGCAGGTTCGGCATTTTTAAGCGCGCCAAGAAATCACGTCCTTTTTTCCCCACCGCAAACACAAAAATTTCATGGTCTTTG
This sequence comes from Candidatus Avelusimicrobium luingense, assembly GCF_902757105.1. Lineage (NCBI taxonomy): Bacteria > Pseudomonadati > Elusimicrobiota > Elusimicrobia > Elusimicrobiales > Elusimicrobiaceae > Candidatus Avelusimicrobium > Candidatus Avelusimicrobium luingense. Next base: position 79,762 of record NZ_CACVTK010000003.1, on the reverse strand, counting down.
TGTTCTCTTAAAAACCGCATCGCCGCGCGCAAAATGACGGCATTAAACGAACCCGTGAGTCCTTTGTCGCCGGTGATAACTAACAAACCGATTTTGTTTGGGTCGGCGGTGCGGTTAATAAACATACGGCTTGCCCAACGTTCCGTACCGTCTTGCGGTTGTGGCAAGGCGAGCACATCGGGCGTAAAATCACTGACCATTTCCAACATTTTCGTCGCAAAGGGGCGGGCCGCAACCATAGCATCTTGCGCTTTACGAATGCGGGCGTTTGAAATCATTTTCATCGTCTGCATAATCTGCTGCGTAGATTTGATGGCCTTGATGTTTTGGCGAATGTCCCTAAGCGATTGCATAGTTTTTCCTGATTGATTTATTCGTGGCGGCCTTCCAAAATTGCCACGTAATCTTCAATACCTTTTTCAAGCGTATAGTCCGGCTCGTAGCCGAGTTTTTCTTTGGACTTTGTAATATCGGCTTGCGTTTTGAGTTGGAAGAACGGATACGGATTATCGATATATTCCGGTTCCAAATTTGTACCGAGTTCTTTATTCAAGCACGCAATAATGGCATTGTAATCGCGCGGTACGCCGGTTGCCGCGTTAAACACACCCGTTTCTTTACCGTTTTTGAGCGCACATAAATTGATTTTGACAATATCTTTTACGTACACAAAATCGCGTTGTTGTTCGCCGTATTTGAACACGCGCGGACGGTTGCCGGCTTTCATTTGGTTATACAATTGATAGACCATACTGGCCATTTTGCCTTTGTGATATTCACCCGGTCCATAGACGTTAAAATACCGAAGCCCGATAATTTTCATATCGTTATTATCTTCGGAAAATTGACGGGCGACGTTATCCATAATTACTTTGGAAAACCCATATACGTTTTCCGGATGAGTAGGTTGTGTTTCCACGTTAGGTACGGGGCCGTTGCCATACGTCGCGGCAGAAGAAGCATAAATGACTTTTTTAATTTCGTTATCGGCTGCGAAATTGAGCAGATTTTTGAACGCTTCCACGTTTTGTTCCATCATGGCTTTTTGGTCCATGACCGTTGTATCCGTAATGGCCGCTTCGTGGAAAATAGCATCAAAATACATATCGTGCGGTACGCTTTGGAACAAATCGCAGGTAATGACATCTCCCTTAAAACCGATCAAGTTTTTGAAGTGTCCGTTTTTGGAAAAATCATCTAAAACGGTAACTTCATGCCCTTCGGCTTCCAAGGCTTTGGCGATATTACTGCCGACAAATCCCGCACCGCCGGTAACTAAGTATTTTTTCTTTGATTTTGTTTCCATTTTTTTCTTCTCCTATTTTCCGGCGTGAAACACCGTTTTGAAATTTTCTAATAACCCTGTAATTTTTTGTTCTACTTCTTCTGTTAATTCATTGGCCGCGCCTAATGTATTTAATACATCAGCCGCATTGGCTTTAGCAAATGCTAAAAGTTGTTTTTCATACGCCGACACATCCGCAACGGCTATTTCATCCAAATACCCGTGTGTGCCTGCATACAACACAAGCACTTCTTCCGCTACCGTTAGCGGAGCGTATTGGTTTTGTTTAAGCAGTTCGGTCATACGTTGCCCGCGGGCAATTTGACGTTGCGATTCCTTATCCAGTTCGGAGCCGAATTGTGCAAACCCGGCCAGTTCCTGATACTGCGACAAATCAATACGCAACGTTCCCGCTACTTTGCGCATGGTTTTGCGTTGGGCACTTCCCCCCACGCGCGACACGGATAACCCGACGTTTACCGCCGGTTTAATACCACTTAAAAAGAGGTTGCTTTCCAAATAGATTTGTCCGTCGGTAATGGAAATGACGTTGGTAGGAATATAGGCCGAAACGTCGTTGGCTTGCGTTTCAATAATCGGCAAAGCCGTGATAGAACCGCCGCCATTTTCGTTAGATAATTTGCAAGCACGTTCCAACAAACGAGAATGCAAATAAAACACGTCACCGGGGTAGGCTTCACGTCCCGGCGGGCGACGCAACAAAAGCGACATCTGGCGGTAGGCTTGGGCATGTTTAGACAAATCATCATACACAATCAGCACGTCTTTGCCTTGCCACATAAAATACTCGGCAATCGCACATCCGGCATACGGCGCAATATAGAGTAACGAAGCGGGATCGGACGCCGTAGCCGATACGACCACCGTATAATCCATCGCACCGAAATCGGTTAATGTTTTAACGACTTGCGCTACCGTACTTTGTTTTTGTCCGATAGCCACATAAATACAAATACAACGTTCGTTATCCGGAATGTTTTTTTGGTTAATAATAGCATCTACGGCAATAGCAGTCTTACCGGTTTGGCGGTCACCGATGATAAGTTCGCGTTGGCCTTTTCCGATCGGCACCATAGCGTCAATGGCTTTAATGCCCGTTTGCAACGGTTGTTTAACAGGTTGGCGGTCAATAATACCGGGAGCCACGATATCAAGCGGCATATTTTTATCGGTTTTGATTTCGCCTTTTCCGTCCAGCGGTAATCCGAGTGGGTTGACCACGCGCCCGACAACACCTGCCCCTACGGGAATGCTGATAACTTCTCCGGTACGTTTGACAATGTCGCCTTCTTTGACTTGGGTATCGGCCCCCATCAACACACAGCCGACGTTGTCATATTCCAAATTCATCGCCATCCCTTTTACACCGTTACCGAAATCTACGAGTTCGGAGGCTTTGACGTTACTTAACCCATGCACGCGCGCGATACCGTCACCAACTTGGATAACGCGGCCGATTTCACTCACATCTACCGACGTGTCAAAATGGGCTATTTTTTCTTTAATAATTGTTGTAATTTCTTCCGGTCTGATTGCCATATTTATTCCGTTATTTTGTTAATTCTTCTTGCAAGCGGTCTAACTGTCCTTGCAAACTGCCGTCTAAAAGTTCTCCGTTGCATGTTATTTTTAAGCCGCCTAAAATATTTTTATCCGTCTTAAAAACGGCTTTTACGGTTTTACCGTAACGCGCTTGAAGGGTTTTTTGTGTCTGCTGTTTTTCTGTGTCAGACAAAGGCTCCGCCGATACCACTTGCGCACGTAAAATTCCTTGCCGTTCATCAGCCAATGCCGCTACTTCTTCTACAATTTGCGGTAACAAATCGTAACGTTTGGCTTCTAAAAGCACTTGCACAAACGAGGCTATTTGCGGCACACTCGCCAAGGCTTGGCTAACGGCCTGTTTCTTTTGTTCCAGCGTAATTTCCGGCGCGGTAAAAAAGGCTTTTGCCTGTGCTAACGCTTGCGCCGCGCTGGACAATTCTTCCGCACGCAAAACGGCTTGGTCCGGTGAAGAACTGATTTTATCAAACGCGGCGGCGTAACGTTGTGCCGCTATACGCTGGGAACTGTTCATATTACTTTTGTTTTATCTCGTTTAATACGCGATCTACCGCGGCTTGCGCGTGCGAAGCGTCTATATCTTCGCGCACCACTTGTTTTGCCGCCAACACGGCCGTACGAACGATTTCGTCTCGTACCTCGGCAAGGGCTTGATCTTTTTCTGCCGCAATTTGCTCACGCGCTTGGGCAAGCATACGTTCGGCTTCTTCTTTAGCCCCGGCGAGTAATTGCTCGCGTTGGGTTTGTCCCAAAGCAACGGCTTGTGCTATTTTTTGGGACGTTTCTTCGGACAAGCGGTTTAATTTTTCTTCCAATTCGGCTTTTATTTTTTCAGCATCGGCGCGTGCTTCTTGCGCTTGTTGCTTATCGCTCGCGATTTGCTGTTCGCGTTTTTCCAACGCGCCGATAATACCTTTCCACGCAAATCGTTTGAGCAGATACGCCAAGAGCAAAAAGTTGCAAATGGTAAGAATCATTACCCCGATATCGGGTTTTAACAAATCTTCCATATTTTTCGTCCGTGCAAACCTACATGACCATCGTTAATAAACAAATAACTAAGCCTAACATCGCGGCCCCTTCCAACAGAGCGGCAATAATAATCATCGTGGTGCGCAAATCACCACCGGCTTCCGGTTGGCGGGCGGTTCCTTCCAATGCAGCAGTACCGATTTTACCTAACCCGAAACCCGCACCGATAACCACTAAACCGGCACCCAGTCCGGCGGCAATGTACTTTAAGACGGCTAATTCCATAGTTTTCTCCTTGTTGGGCAATGCCCGTAAATTAAAAATTTGTTAATGCGTATGAATAACGGATCCGGCAAAAATAGCCGTTAACAACGAAAATACATACGCTTGTAAAAAAGCAACCAGCAACTCCAAACACGTCATAAAAATCTCTAATCCCATCGCGGGAAAAACCGACAACACACCGGCTGAAAATTTCATTTGCCCGACGATAAAAATAATCAAAAGCAAACATATCAGCACCATGTGCCCGGAAAGCATATTGGCAAATAAACGAATCGCCAACACGCACACTTTGATAACGGTACTAATTACTTCCAGCGGGAAAATAAGCGGCACTAGCCACATCGGCGTCCCCGACGGGACAAAACCTTTTATAAACCCGATAACACCATGGAATTTGAGTCCGCTATACAAGATAATTCCGCCCGAACATAACGCAAGCGCCGCCGTAACGGAAATGTTAGAAGTAGCGGTTTTTAAGCCGGGAATCATCCCCGCTAAATTGACGGATAAAATGAACAAGAAAAGCGTGCAGAAGTACGGCAAAAAACCTTTGCCTTCCGCACCCATATTAGGCAAAACAAGTCCGTCGCGGATAAATGAAACATATTCTTCCAGTAGCGTAGTTAACAAACGCCCCGCACGGCTGGTATGCGGACGGCTAATCCACGCTAACAAACAAAGCAATACAACGCTAACAGAAAAAATAATCACACTATGGGTAGTGATCGGAAGCGAAATGCCGCCCAGCGTGATTCCCCAGTTATGGTCTAAAATGTGATGTGCGATAGTATCGGCGACGTTCATTTTTGTTTCTCTTGCGTTTTAGTTTGGCGGGCCAATTCCTTCGCTCGGCGCCAAACGATATATATTCCCAGCCCAAATCCGCAAAATACGCCGGCAATTAACATCCAAGGGAGTGTTCCCCAGCGTTTATCCAACCAATATCCCACGCCGCAGCCTAACACTTCTGCCAAGGCAAATTCCATCCCCAGCGAAGAAATAGCAACGTGGTCTTGTTTGGAAAAATCGTTCAATGCCATATTGTCTGTACGCGCGCATGGGTGCGTATATAATTATATTATAAAAAATTTACCCGATTCGCATGATAAATCTTTACGGATTTTTGATTACCGGAGCACGCCCCCACAAATAACAAAACCCAAAACAGCAGTTTTGGGTTTTGCGCATCATAACAAGACGGTGATTATATTTGGAACGTGAAGATTTTACTTTCGTAGGGTTTTAACTCTAGCATCAACCCTTGCGCGCGCGCTTCGTCGGTAATCATCACTTTCGCACCGGAAAATTCTTCCGTTACCGTGCTGCCGCCCACGCCTTTTAACGGGATACGGCATTTGGCGGGAGCGTTGCTGTAATTGATGATAATAAATTTGCCGGTGTTCATTTGCTTCCATTGCCACGACAAAATATTCCCGCACGAGCCGTCGCCTTCGGGGCGAACGTCGCACAAGTTCCATTGTCCGCCATGGAAAGCGGGCGCGGAAGCAATGTTTAGGAGTTTGCGGTAATAGGCAAAAACGTCTTCGTCTTTTTCAAACCAATCTTGAATATATTGAATCGGCATACGGGCCGGACGTCCCAATAGTTGGAAAAATTGAAATAGCCGCGCACCGGGCAAGGTCGCAATAATAGCGCTGGCGGCCAACGATTTTTCACGTCCGAATGCTTTAAGCGATTCTTCTTCGTCGTGGTTAGAAGTAAAACGCATGGAACGCATCTGATACAAGTGTTCCGCGCCTAAATGGCCGCGAATATCTTGCGGGCTGGAAAAGCGCAAGCGGTCGTACAAAATTTTATCGTATGTATAATCAAAACCGAGTTCCTGAATTTCCCACTCTAATCCCCAATATACTTCGGCGATAAATGTAAATTCGGGATGTTCTTCGCGAATAGCATTTAAGGCCTCGCTCCAAAATTCTTCTTTGGGTAGCGTAGAGCCGATAAATTCCCACCAAATATCACGATGTACTTTATTGAGCGCAAGCATGGTCATATCGCAACGAACACCGTCGCATAATTGGGCCACACGACGCAAATTGTTAAGCATAAATTCGCGCGTTTTGGGATTAAAATAATTCAGTTGCGCCGTATCCGTCCACGGCGCGAAATACGGGTCGCGTCCATGAGCGATGAAAATGCCTTTTTGCGTTTTGAAAAACCAATCTTTATGATGGGCAGGTTCTGCCGTTCCGGTATTGATAAACAAATCGGGGTCTTCTTCAACCATCGGGCAATCTAACGCCATGTGGTTGCCGACAAAATCTAACAAAAGCGAAATTCCGCGCGCTTTGAGTTTGCCGCGAAAAATTTCCAAAGCGGCTTGTCCGCCCAGCGAATCATCTACTTCATACGCATAAACTGCATACGGAGAGGCTACAATATCTTGGGGAGAAAAATCGGGTTTAATCGCACGGACTTGGTTTTGCAAATCTTGGGAGGAGCGGGCAATTTCACACGCTTTGGGGCTTTGCTTCCAAACGCCCATCAACCAAACGGCATCAAAACCCATACTTTTTGCCGTCTCAAAAAATCGTTCCGGAATGTTGTCTAACGTAAATTTTTGACCGTATTTGGCTTCCAAGCGTTTTAGCCAAGCACGGGTGTGAATTTCCAAGATATGCGGATTGGTTCTCATAGAATCCCCCTTATCTTTTTATACTAATTTTTTGCCGGGGTTGTAAATAGATTTTGAAACAAAAAAGGAAATTATATCCTTGGAAACAACGAAACCCAAAACATAAAGTTTTGGGTTTCGTATATAACCAGAAGTTACTAACAGCCGTTATTCGGCTTGTTCTTCTTCCTCGTCGTCCTTAACAACCGGAGCGATACGAGCAATCTTATCGCCTTGTTCCATCTTCGCCAACGTTACACCTTGTGCGTTGCGCCCGACGGAGCGGATATCTCCGCAGCGTAAGCGAATGGTCATGCCTTTTTCGGTAATAATCATCAAGTCTTTCGTTTCATCAACAAGTTTAATACCGACGACTTTTCCGTTGCGCGCGGTCGTTTTGATGGTAATAACACCCATACCGCCGCGGTTTTGGCGTTTATATTCGCTAAATTCGGTGCGTTTGCCGAATCCGTTTTCACAGACGGATAACACATCCGGTTGTTCGCCGCCGTCGTTCGGCGCGTGTTCCATACCGACAACGACGTCATCTTCGCCTAAGTTAATGGCGCGTACACCGTGTGCCGGGCGGCCCATGGCGCGGACTTGGTTTTCGTCAAAGCGGATGGATTTACCGTTTCTCGTAGCCACCAAAATATCCGACTTGCCATGCGTAAGTTGCACGCCGACAAGCACGTCGCCTTCGTCCAACCCGATCGCAATAATACCGGTGCGGCGCAGGTGCGCAAATTCGCCCAGTTCCACACGTTTAATGCTACCCAAGCGGGTGCACATGGTTAAGTAGGTATTTTCGCAATTTTTCGGGTCAAAATCTTCAATAGCAATAGCAGATGTGACCTTTTCTTCGCCCGTAATTTGCAGCAAGTTCACGAGGGCTTTTCCTTTGGACATACGGTTGCCTTCCGGAATTTCAAAGGCCCGCAGCGAGAATACGCGCCCGCGGCTGGTGAACATCAAAATCGTAGCGTGAGACGACGTAATGAACAGGTGTTCCATAAAGTCCTCTTCTTTCGTCTTGCTGCCGATAATACCTTTGCCGCCGCGATTCTGGCTCTTGTAGGTGGAAAGCGGGATACGTTTGGCGTAACCGTCATTGGAAATGGTGATGACGACATCTTCTTTTTCAATGAGGTCTTCCATAGAGAAGTCCGTCATGTCCGGGCCGATTTCGGTGCGGCGCGGATCGCCGTAGTTTTTCTTTAAGTCCGTCAGTTCATCTACAATAATGTCTAATACTTTTTGCGGATTGTTCAAAATATATTTGAGATCCTCAATCAGTTTTAATAAGTCTTTACGTTCTTGCTCAATTGCAAGCGCGGACAGTTGCGTTAACTGGTGTAAGCGCATATCCAAAATGGCTTGTGCTTGCACTTCCGTTAGCGTAAAGCGTTTCATCAAAGTAAATTTGGCTTCCGTCGGGTCTTTAGCGTTGCGGATAATGGCAACTACTTCATCCATATTCGCAATAGCAATTAACAACCCGTTCAAAATATGTTCGCGTTTTTGCGCTTTGTTTAAGTCAAATTTGGTGCGGTTCGTAACAATTTCTTTGCGGTGTTTGACGTACGCTTTCATCACTTCTTTAAGCGACAATACGCGCGGGCGTCCGTCCACAATCGCCAGCATATTGACCGGGAATGACGTTTGCAATTGCGTATGCTTAAATAAGTGATTAAGTACGACCTGCGCATTTCCGTCGCGTTTGATTTCAATGACCAGGCGCATACCGCGTCTGTCCGACTCGTCGCGGATATCGGAAATATCGGTGATTTTTTTATCGCGCACAAGCCCCACAATGCTTTCAATCAGCGAGGTTTTGTTGACTTGATACGGAATAGCCGTTACGATAATGGCTTCACGTCCGTTTTTGCGTTCTTCAATTTCCGTGGTGGCTTGTACTTTAACACTTCCGTGGCCTGTTTCAAAATACTCGTAAATACCTTTCGTACCGCGGATGATAGCACCCGTAGGGAAATCGGGCCCTTTCACAATCTTCATCATTTCTTTAACGGTAATGTTCGGGTTTTTAATGTACGCGATAATACCATCGCAAACTTCGCTTAAGTTGTGCGTGGGAATGTTGGTCGCCATACCGACGGCGATACCGGCTGAACCGTTAACAAGTAGCGCCGGAAGTTTAGCCGGCAAGACGGACGGTTCTAATAAAGAGCCGTCGTAGTTGGGAATCATTTTGACGGTATCTTTATCCAAATCGCCGAGCATTTCTTCGGAAATTTTTTGCAAGCGGCATTCGGTATAACGCATGGCGGCGGCAGAGTCACCGTCAATAGAACCGAAGTTTCCTTGACCGTCAATTAAAGGTTTGCGTAAAGAGAAATCTTGCACCATACGCACGAGCGTATCATATACGGCCGTGTCTCCGTGCGGGTGGTATTTACCGAGTACATCCCCCACCACACGGGCGGATTTCTTGTAGGCTTTGTTATATTTTAAGCCCATTTCGTTCATGGAATATAATACGCGGCGGTGTACCGGCTTAAGACCGTCACGCACGTCGGGTAACGCACGCCCGACAATTACGCTCATCGCATAGTCAATATAATACGAACGCATTTCGTTAGCGATATCGCGTTGTTGAATATTGCCAAACAAGTCCACATTTACATTCACATTCTGGGCTTGCGGCTGGTTGGTATTTTCTTCACTCATGTTAAAAATCTCCTGTTACGGACAAATCATCTTGCGGCGCGGCTATATACCGCGCCACAACGGTTAAATATCTAAGTTTTTGACCTCTAACGCGTGCGTTTGAATAAAATCACGCCGCGGTTCTACACGGTCTCCCATCAACATCGTGAACGCTTGTTCCGTATCGGCAGCGTCGTTGATTTTGACTTGGATGAGTTTGCGTTTGGCCGGGTCCATAGTGGTTTCCCAGAGTTGTTCGGGGTTCATTTCTCCTAACCCTTTGTAGCGTTGGATAGACGCACCCGATGAGGCCGCTTCTTTGACCGCATGTAAGAGTTCGGCTAAACTGTACACCAGCACATCACTCTTGCCGTTATTAACTTTAAACAGCGGATTTACGCGGTCTTTTTCGTTTTCAATAAGCGGATATTGCGCAAACGTGAAATGATACGCTTCCAATTTCTTTTCGCACGCGAGCAACTTGCCAAATTCAAACAAACTTTGGTGTTCCGGTACTAACGCTTCGTCGGTCATCGTGGCGACATCCACTCCGTCCGCCGCGAGTTCTTCGCGTTTTTCCTGAATATATTGATTTTCGTAATCGCGATATTCTTGTTCCGTATAGAAATAACGGAAACCGCCGCTTTGTAAGGGGATACGATAAAGCGGCACGCGGCCTTCGGCTAAGAACGCCATGAAATCTTTAAGCGTAATGTTTTTAACTTCCAATTTCAAGAGCATGTCTTCCACATCACGCAAGATTTTTAATAAATCGCGCAGGTCGTCGTGTTTCATCTCGGCATTTTTCTGCATATCCGTTACGGTTACCGTGGCCAACCCTTCTTTCATGAGCCACTGTTGCATTTGGTCTTCCGTCTGTAAATATTGCTCCACTTTGCCTTTTTTGACTTTGTAAAGCGGCGGTTGGGCCAAATAGACGTGTCCCGCGTCAATGAGCGGTTTTAATTGACGGTAGAAGAACGTAAGTAATAACGTGGAAATATGTTGTCCGTCCACATCGGCATCAGCCATCAAAATAATTTTGCCGTAGCGTAATTTGGAAATATCAAATCCGCCTTCGCCTTCACCCACGCCGGTACCGACGGCAGAAATTAAATCGCGTACAGTATCACTGGATAAAATTTTAACAAGCGGGGCTTTTTCTACGTTTAAGATTTTACCGCGAAGCGGCAAAATAGCCTGAAATACGCGGTCGCGCCCTTGTTTGGCTGAACCGCCGGCGGAGTCCCCTTCCACGAGGAATAATTCGCATTTGGCGCTATCGCGTTCTTGACAATCGGCCAGTTTACCCGGCAAACTGCCGCCTTCTAATGCCCCTTTGCGGCGGGTTAAATCACGCGCTTTGCGTGCTGCTTCACGCGCGACGGCTGCGCCAACGCATTTTTCACAAATGGCACGTGCCGTTTTCGGGTTTTCTTCAAAGAAAGTGGCTAACGTTTCCCCCACGACCGAGCGAACAATACCTTCTACTTCGGAGTTACCGAGTTTAGTTTTTGTCTGCCCTTCAAATTGCGGGTGCGGAATCTTAACGGATAAAACAGCCGTTAAGCCTTCTTTAATATCATCACCGCCGACGGAAATATCTTTATGTTTGGAGATGTTATTATTTTTAATATATTCGTTAATAATACGCGTAAGCGAACTGCGAAAACCGCTTAAGTGCGTACCGCCTTCTACGGTATGAATGTTATTGACGAAAGAAAAGACGTTTTCGGAATAACTTTCGTTGTATTGAATAGCAAACGAAATATAATTATCCCCCACCTCTTTGGTTAAATAAATCGGTTCGGGGTTTAAGACGGTTTTGTTAGCGTTTAAGAATTTAACAAATTGGGAAATACCGCCTTCGTAAAAGAATGTAACAGTTTGATTTTCGTCTTTGCGTTCATCGGTATAAATAATTTTTACACCCGCGTTTAAGAACGCCAGTTCGCGCAAACGGTTACCGATAACTTCGTAGGAAAATGCGAGTTCGCCGAAGATTTCTTTATCGGCATGGAACGTTACTTTCGTACCGTGTTCGTTAGTATCGCCGATAATTTTAACTTTTTCTTCCGGCTTACCGCGGTGATAGCGTTGGAAGTGAATATGACCGTCGCGGCGGACTTCTACGTCCATGGTTTCGGACAGCGCGTTTACGCACGATACACCTACCCCGTGCAATCCGCCGGAAACCTTATATGCACCGCTATCAAATTTACCACCGGCGTGTAATACCGTCATCACAACTTCTAAGGCTGATTTAGAGCGTAATTTAGCGTCTTTGGCGTTCTTCATCAAGTCCACCGGAATACCACGTCCGTCGTCTTGAATAGAACACGTCATATCGTCTTTAATGGTAACGGTAATAGTAGTAGCACCACCCGCTAAAATTTCGTCCACAGAGTTATCTACCACTTCATATACAAGGTGATGTAACCCCGGCAAACCCGTTGAACCAATATACATGGCCGGACGTTTGCGTACTGCCTCTAAACCTTCTAAAACTGTAATTTTAGAAGAATCATAATCCTTCTCTTTTTCTTCTTCAGTCATGTAAAACTCCTTAATAAAATTACAAAAATCTAGTAAATTTCAATACGTTTAATCCATGGTGTTTCAAAATGTTTATTCAGTTCTTTTATTAACTGTTCCCGACGGGCAATTAATTCATTTTTCGCCACAGCAACGCGAACTTTTACATATATCGTATCGCGTTGTACTGCATGGAGTACCCAAAATTTACCTTTATTTCCTACTAATTGTGTCCACACATGATCTAAAATCATCAATTTGTTTAGCCGGCTGTTTAACCGATTAAACTTACTATTTAATACAGAACTTGGACACCAAACCGGACGCGGTTTTTCCCCAAATTTCATTAGGACCGCACCGGCATAATTACATACTTAAATTTATTATCTCCCACCGGTTCAATCAGTGCCGGCTGAGATGAATTTACAAACGAAAATGAAACTTTATCCGAACCGATATTTTTAAGAACATCTAAAATAGATTGCGGAATAAAAGCCACTTCAAATTCTTCACCGGTATATTCTACGGAAATTTCATCGGTAAATTGCATATTTTGTGCGTTAGAAGTAACCGTTAAAGTATTATTTTCTAACTTATATTTCACTACACTGCCAAACTCACCTGAGCATAACGCAGAACGGCGGGTAGAGGCTTGTAATTCTTTAGAAAATACTTCAAATGTAATATTCTTTTTAGTAGGAATTACTTGGTTATAATTCGGGAAATTTCCGTCAATTAAACGGGAAAGGAAAGTAGTTTCTTTTAAAATAAAACTTACTTGTTTTTCCGATACATAGACGTTAATTTTATCATCTTTTCCCGGTTTAACTAACGAAATAAAACGGCATACTTCCGTTAAAATTTTCGTTGGAATAATAATTTTAAAAGGAGCCGAACCTGCTAACGCATTATGAGTGGCTAATGCTAAACGGCCACCGTCAGTAGCAACAACTTCTAATTTATCGGCGGTATTATTCCAAAGTAAACCATTTAAAATATACCGGGTTTCTTTAGTAGAGGCGGAAAAAGCCGTTTTCTCCACCATGTCTAAAAATTCAGCCGGATCTAATTCTACACTGTTTTCTCGTTGTACTTCGGGAATGCTGGGATATTCCGACTTAGGCATACCCATTACCCAAAATTTACTCTTACCGGATTTAATATGAACTTTATTATTTTCGTCTAATGTTAAATTGATTTCTTTATCATCCGGTAAATTTTTAATAATATCTGAAAATTCTTTCATCGGTACGGTAATGCTACCTTCTTCTACAATTTCAGCATTTACAAAATGGATAGTAGCCATTTCCATATCGGTACGTACCAATTTTAATTTTCCATCCGAAGTTTCCAGTAAGAAATTATGCAGTATAGGAAGCGTCGTGCGGGAAGAAGCCCCGGAAGAAATAACCTGAATTCCTTCTAATAGGGTGGCTTTAGTAATATTTATTTTCATATTTATATTCCTATTATTATGTCTTGTTTATAATGTGGATAGTGTGATTTCTCGTCTATCCTTTTTTTTATCCGGCTTGTGTATAACCTAACTTGTTTATACACAGTATGCACAACCGAAAATGTTATCCCCAATTATTTTGAGTTATCCACCAATTATTTATTTACTGTCAACAGTCTTAATATCCAAAATAATTTGGTTAATTGTTGCGGCGAAAAACGGATCTGTATCTATTTTTTCTTTAACTATATCGCGCGCGTGAACAATAGTACTATGGTCGCGGTTAAATTCGCGTCCGATTTCAGACAGAGATAAATCTGTTAAATCGGTTGTTAAAAACATGGCAATTTGCCGCGGCCACGCTACGGATTGGGTTTTGCGTTTGGAATTAAAATCTTCCATACGAATATTAAAATGTTTGCCGACTATTTTTTTAATCGCATTTACATTTATTGACTTATCTTTTCCAACTACTAACATATCGGATAGTAATTCTTTTGCAATCGGAATAGAGGGTGTAACACCGTTTAAGCCGCAATATGACATTAAACGGAATAAAGAGCCTTCCAATTCACGTACGCTGGTTTGGATGCCTTCGGCAATAAAAGCCAGAACATCATCACCAATATCAAAATTGATTGAGTCACGTTTTTGGCGTAAAATAGCGATACGGGTTTCTAAATTAGGGCGTTTAATTTCGGTAGTAATACCGGATAATAATCGCGAAGAAAGCCGTTCGTTCCACTCTAATTGTTGGGGTGTTCTATCGGATGATAAAACAATTTGTTTTCCACTTTCAAACAAGGCATTAAATGTATTAAAAAATTCTTCTATACATGCATCTTTACCGGACACGAATTGAATATCGTCCATTAAGAAACAATCTAATGTGCGGCATTTTTTACGGAAACTGTCTTGTACTTTATTTTGTAAAGATTCAATATATTCACTGACAAATTCTTCACCGGACATATAAAGTACTTTTGCTGACGGGTTATCTTTTGAAATTTGATTTCCTATTGCGTGTAATAAGTGTGTTTTTCCTAATCCCGGAGAAGAAAAAATGACAAGCGGATTATTTTCCCGCGAGCCGAGTTTTTTTGTCACAGCCTGGGCCGCTTTATATGCAAAACGGTTAGACGGTGATTCAATAAAATTTTCAAATGTATAAGACGAATTTAACCGCCCGGCAAACGGATTTACCGCAGCGGGTTGAACACGTACCGGTTGAGATTCAATAATAATATCTCTGACGGATTTTACCGGGGAAACCGGCGGTTGTGCAGCCACTTGATATATAACCGAAATAGCCACTCCGATATGTTTTAAGAATGCTTCTTTAATAGTATGTTCATATCGGTCACGTATGGTTTTTCCCCAAAATTCATTAGGCAATAATATAGTTAAGTTCGTCCCGTCAAACTCAACGGTTGCGGGGCGTAACCACATATCATAATCGTCTTTGCCGATAATCTGTTCTAAATCTTGAAAAACGGGTACTAATTGAGGGTACTTCTCTTTATTTTCCACAAAACTACCATCCTACTTATGAAATAGACTTATATATCTTACAACTTATTTTGATTATAGGTCAATATGGCAAAATGCGTGTAAATGCGTTAAATTTGCTTAAATTGGGGCGTTTTGTTAAAAGAGCGGGTTTGCATAAAATGATATTAAAATGGGAAGAAACTAATTTTAGGGGGAAAATGGTTTTTCTAACCATTTTTTAGCCTTGAGAAAAAAATAAGGGAACTTTATAATAAAAGGGTGGTTAGGTATCATTAAATATGATACACTTTTGACTATAACCAGTTTATTTTAGGGGGATTATATGACACAATTACACGATATTTATGTTTGTGAAGTTTGTAAAAACCGGGTGGAAGTGGTAAAAGGAGCCGCCGGAGAATTAGTTTGCTGCGGTCAACCGATGAAACACGCTGTACCCGGTACTTCCGACGGAGCCGTTGAAAAACACGTTCCGGTGATTGAAAAAATTGACGGAGGTTATAAAGTAAAAGTAGGTAGTGTGGAACATCCGTCTACGCAAGCCCATTATATTGAGTGGATTGAACTGATTTGTCCGTCGTGCGGAAAAATCCAGCGTAAACACTTAAACCCCGGTGATAAACCCGAAGCCGTTTTTTACACAAAGGCGGATAAAGTAATTGCACGTGAATATTGTAATTTACACGGACTTTGGCAAGCGGAAAATTAAGGAGTTTGAATAAGTATGAGACAAGCGGTCAAAATTTCGGATAACGTCTATTGGGTGGGAGCCATTGATTGGAATTTGCGTGATTTTCATGGTTATTCTACCCACCGCGGCACGACGTATAATGCCTATTTGGTGTTGGGCGAAAAACCTACCTTAATAGATACAGTAAAAAAAGAATTTTACGACGAGATGTTAGAGCGCATACAAAGTGTGATTGATCCGAAAAAAATTCAAATTATTATTTCCAATCATTCGGAATTAGACCATTCCGGCGCGCTCGTGCAAACGGTACAAGCCACCGAACCCGAAGAAGTATATGTCTCGCCGATGGGACTGAAAAATTTAATGAGTCATTTCCACCAAGATTTGCGCTTTAAAGTGGTAAAAACCGGCGATAAAATCAATATCGGCAGCGACGTTATTTCTTTTGTGGAAGCGCGCATGCTTCACTGGCCGGACAGTATGTTTTCGTATTTAGAAAAAGAAAATATCCTGTTTAGTAACGATGTGTTTGGTATGCACTACGCAACTTCCCGTTTGTTTGACGACGAGAATGATGAAAAAATTTGGATGACCGAGGCCGAAAAATACTACGCCAATATCGTCATGCCCTATTCGGATATTGTACTTCGGTTTTTAGAACAGTTGAAGAAAATGAATTTATCACCTAAAATGATCGCTCCCGATCACGGATTTATTTGGCGCAAAGATCCCGCACGTATCGTCGAATTATACGGTAAATGGGCTGCCCAAAAACCGACAAATAAAGCGGTTATCGTCTATGATAGTATGTGGGGCAGCAGCGAAAAAATGGCCCGCCAAATTGCGGATGGTATATCGTCGTGCGGTACACAAGTAAAAGTGGTGTCTATGCACCACAGCGACAGGAGTGATGTCGCGCTTGAATTACTAAACAGTGCGGCGCTTATCGTCGGTACGCCGGTACTTAATAGTCAAATTTTCCCCTCTATGGCCGATGTGCTTTGTTACCTGAAAGGAATTCGTAAGAAAAATTTAATCGGCGCGGCGTTCGGTTCGTACGGATGGAACGGTGCCCCGATAGATAGCGTAACAAAGATGTTAGAAGAAATGGGCGTAGAAATAATATCACCTGCAGTGAAATCCCCCTTTGTCCCCGACGATAAAATGTTAAACCAATGTTATGAATTAGGGGTACAAATCGGGCAAAAAATTAACGAAAAATTACACGCATAATATGGAACTAAACGAGATAAATAAAGGCTTGCAATACATTACTTACGGACTATATATTTTAACCGTTGCCGACGAAAAACAAAAAAACGGTATGATTGTGAACACCGTTTTTCAAGTAACGGCTACTCCCCCCTGCGTGGCAATTTCCGTCAATAAACAAAGTTTGACGCACGAAATTTTGTTACGCATCCGTCGTTTTGCAGCCATGCCGCTTGATCAGACGGCGACATTACCCTTTATCGGTATTTTCGGTTTTCGTACCGGACGTAATTTTGATAAATTTTCCAAAGTGGCTTTTACGACGGGGAAATTAGGTTGTCCGATTGTAAACGACCATACTTTGTCGTTTTTGGAAGCGGAAGTTTCTCAGACGTTAGACATGGGAACACATACTATTTTTGTAGGCGAAGTAAAACATGCCGGCGTGTTTCAAACTAATCATCCGGCTTTGACGTATGAATATTATCATCACGTCATCAAAGGCAAAGTGCCGCCCGGTGCAACGCACCAATTTTAGAAAAGGAGAAAATGTATGGTAAAATATGTTTGTGAAATTTGTGGTTATGTGTATGATCCCGCAGTAGGCGATCCGGAAAACGGAATTCCGGCCGGAACCGCTTGGGAACAGGTAAAAGAAGATTGGGTATGCCCTGTTTGCGGGGTAGGAAAGGCCCAGTTCACCGCGCAAAATTAAATTTTGGGGCGGTTTTGAAAAAAATGCTTAAATTTTAAGGATTTTTTCATAACAAACGGGCGTTACGAAAAACGCCCGTTTTTTTGGGGTTATTACAAAATCAAAAATAGTTTAAGTTCTATTGAAAAAATACTATAATACAACTATGAAGATTTTATATGTGATTACTTCCACCGAAACAGGCGGCGCAGAAAAAGCATTGTCTGCTTTAGCACAAGAAACAGTTCGCCAGGGCCATGTGGTGCGTATTTTATGTATCAAACCATTAGGACGTATTGCCCAAGAATTACAACAAAACGGACTGGAAGTAAAAACCATATCTAGTAAACTGCCGGGAAAAACCATACAAAAATTAAAAGCGGAAATGGCTGATTTCAAACCGGATATTGTCCATGCTATGCTTTTTCGTGCGATAGAATATGCGCGAATTGCCTGTGCAAGAACCGGAGTAAAATTAGTAGTTACCCCCCACTTTGATTTATCTAAAAAGCCGTTTTTATTTCGCTTGGCAGACCGTTTATTAGAAGCCAAAGATACATTGGCCATAGCGGAATCTCTCTCCACGGCAGAGTATTTAATTAACCATCAAGGCTATCCGAAAAACAAGGTTTATCTCTTGCCGAATGGCATAGATAAAACGCAATTTTATAAAGATGATTCGTTACGAAATGCCATGCGTGCCCGAAAAAGTTTTCACGTGAAAACAGTTGTTTTTGTATGCGTGGCAAGATTAGCCGCTGTCAAAGATCCTTTAACTCTATTACAAGCCTTTCGTAATGTATGGATGCGTAATCAAAACACTCGGCTGGTATATGTAGGAGAAGGGGAAGAGCGCGCTAAATTAGAGGCTTATATTCATCAAAGCGGCATGGATAAAGCGGTTTTTTTAGAAGGGGAGCGCGACAATATAAACGCTTATTTGAATATGGCAGATGTGTTTGTTTTATCTTCCAAAGAAGAAAGTTTGCCGCTTGCTTTATTAGAAGCAATACAGGTGGGCTTGCCTTGTGTAGTTAGCCGGGTGGGCGATATGCCTGTTTGGGTAGAGCATGGGGCAAACGGGTATTTGTTTAACCCCGGAGATATTACCCTACTGAGTTGCCTATTGAGTTTGCTGGCGGATAACGAAGGTCTCCGTCGGGAGATGGGGAAAAAATCGCTTGAAAAAGCCGCTAAAATCACGGATCCTTTTACACAGTATCAACAGATTTATCAACAACTAATCAAGGGGGAGTTTTCACGTGAAAACTAACCCGTAGGAGAATTAAATGGAAGCACGATTATTTATAATTGCATGTATTATGTTTATCTTTTATAAGATAAGCAAATATTGGATAAAACAAGACAAACTGACTCAACGATTTGTCTATTGGCATACGGCGTATTTGTTGTTAATTTTACATAGTGCGTTGTATTTGGTCTTATTTGTAATGAGCGGCGGGCCGGGGGGGATATTCCCTTGGGGGAAATTCATCATCGGCTCTTTAGCGATAATTGGCTATACTATATTTAGTTTTATTAAAAATCGTTCTCTTACAAAGGAAGCACAAGCCCCACTTATTAAATCGGCTTTAGATTGGTGCAATACCGTATATTTTGCCGGATTTGTAGCGTCTGTGGTTATGTTTTTCTTTTTACAAGCATTCAAAATTCCGTCTGCCTCTATGCGGGATACCTTATTAGAAGGGGATCATTTGTTTGTCAATAAAATGGCTTATGGCGTGCAAATTCCGTTTACGGATAAGAAATTGTGGGCCAAACCCATACAAAAGGGGGATATTATCATATTTGAATTTCCGGCAGAATCTCGTGAGCAGCAAAATTGCGGCGGGAGTCAATATAAGCGTGATTTTGTTAAACGCGTCATTGCGCTGCCCGGAGATACGGTAGAAGTGAAAGACTCCCGTGCCTATGTTAATGGAGAACTTCAGCCGCTTATGCCTTATGAAAAATTTGATGATGTAAAACGTGTTCATTATGCGCCGGAAGAAATCCCGGTAATTGTCAAAGAAAACTACCAACAATTTTGGCAAGATCACGAGTTAGAACAAGTCTTTGGTATTTATTTACGTGACCAATTCGGCCCGGTTGTGGTGCCGCAAGATACCTATTTTGCCATGGGGGATAACCGCGATAATTCATGTGATTCTCGTTTTTGGGGCCCGGTACCGCTTAAAAATATCAAAGGAAAAGCGTGGCTGATTCACTGGCCGCCAAAGCGTATGGGTAAAGTGCAGTAGTTTTCACGTGAAAAATGATTGATTTTTAGTCGTAAATAATGTTTAATAATATATATCATACTTGGGAGGAACTATGGGAGAAATTGTTGTTGTTGCCAACCAAAAAGGCGGTGTAGGAAAAACCACTACATCTATCAATTTGTCATATGCGTTGGCATGTTTGAACCAAGAAGTACTTTTAATTGATTTTGACCCGCAAGGCAATGCCGGCTCCGGTTTAGGAGTCAATTTGCAAGAAGGGGACAAATCTGTTTATCATTTGCTTACAAAAACAGCCACTTTTGAACAAGTTGTCCGCCAAACATCTAATGAATTATTAGATGTTATTCCGGCCTGTAAACATTTGGCGGGGGCGGAAGTGGAACTTGTCAATGTGCGCGGACGCGAAAATATGTTAAAAGACGCATTAGAGCCGTTGCGCGCAATGTATAAGTATATTATTATTGATTGCCCGCCGTCTTTAGGTCTTTTAACGCTAAACGCCATGATGGCGGCTGATAGCGTGATCATGCCTGTCCAGTGCGAATATTACGCCATGGAAGGGATGGCTCACTTTATCAGTACTGTGGCCAAAATCAAACAATTTCTCCACCCGAAACTCAAATTAGACGGCGGTGTCCTTACCATGTTTGACTCCCGTATGAATTTGTCCAAACAGGTGTTTTCCGAAGTCAGCCGCTTTTTTGGTGACCAAGTATATAAAACACCTATTCCGCGCAATATCCGGCTTGCCGAAGCGCCGAGTTTCGGGCAATCTATCTTTGATTACGACCCGGCTTGCCGCGGGGCCAATGCCTATATTCAACTCGCTATTGAATTTTTAAGCCGCCGTGGGGCAGATGCGGAAGAGTACCGCTCGTTCCAAATGACCGGCGAACGAACTGTAAATTACGATTTTGGAGGATAAGTATGGTAAGACAGGCTTTAGGAAAAGGGTTAGATGCCCTTATTAAACAAACGCAAGAAATTTCCGAAATGACAACGCAAGAAGCGCAACAAGCGGCTCCGGCGGGGACAACTGTTTCAAAAATTGCAGTTAATAAAATTGTTCCCAACCGTTTTCAGCCGCGTCGCGTATTTGACGAAGAAAAACTCCAAGAACTGGCCCAGTCCATTAAAGAACACGGCCTTACACAACCGATTGTAGTGGTGTATGATGCCGGGTTAGATAAATATGAAATCGTCGTCGGGGAACGTCGTTTTCGCGCTACGCAACTGGCCGGACTTACCGAAATTGACGCCATCGTTCATAAACATTTGGGCGACCAAGAAATGTGCGCACTCGCTTTAATTGAAAATATTCAACGCGAGGATTTGAACCCCATTGAAACGGCGCTCGGTTACCGCAATTTGATGAGTAAGTTTTACATCACGCAAACCGATTTGGCGTCATATTGCGGCAAATCAAAAGCCGCCGTTTCCAATGCCCTTCGCTTGTTGGAATTAGAGCCTGCTATTCAAGAAGCGTTGCAAGCCGGCACCATTAGCGAAGGCCACGGACGCGCGCTACTTATGGTAACCGATCCGGCAAAACGGGATATGCTATTCAAAAAAATGAACGGCAGCAAAATGTCGGTGCGCCAAGCCGAAGATGCGGCGCGTGCATTGATGTTTCCGACGAAAAAACCCGCTAAAACGGCCAAAGCCGCCGATATTGCGAGTTTTGAAAACGACTTGCAAGCCGCGCTAGGTACCAAAGTAGAAGTCAAATGCGGCAAGAATGTCAAAAAAGGGACGCTGGTGATTCATTATCATTCGTTAGATGAGTTAGATAATATTGCCAGCCGTCTTAAACACAAGATGTTATAACAGCTGTTGGTAAGTTCTGTAAGCACGCACAAGGTCACAAATTTTTTATTTGTGACCTTGTGTCGTGTTCCGGATAAACAATTTTCCAAAACCTGCCAATTTGCGTGTCCCTGCCCCTTGACGTAGCTAGCGCTACGCCCATGCGGGGCACTAGCCCACGCAACTTAGAACGGTTTTGAAAAATCATATAATCATCTACAAAGTTAGTCTATAACGAAACGTCTTTGTTAAGTTTCGCTACAAGAAAAAGGGACGGGCTCTTTTGAAGAGATCCGTCCCTTAACTACTTTGTTATAGTTTATTTTTCTTCGTAAAACGCGCGGATGGTGTCGCACACGCGCATCACTTGTTCTTGTGTGATTTCCGGGAACATCGGGATAGACAGCACTTCTTGTGCGGCCTTTTCCGCGTTGGGATAATCGGACGCTTTTAAGCCCAAGTGAGCATAGGCCGGTTGCTTATAAAGCGGTACCGGATAATATACGGCAGAGCCGATATTATGTTCTTTCAAATACGCTTGCAGTTCGTCGCGTCGTTCGGCGCGAATCGTAAATACATAGTACGATTGCGACGAGCCGGCGGGGGGAGTCGGCGGTAACATTACTGGCACACCGGAGAGCCCTTCTTCATACCATGCAGCGGCTTTGCGGCGTTTTTCCGTCCATTCTTCCAAATGCGGTAATTTCACGCGCAAAATAGCGGCTTGAATTTCGTCCATACGCAAGGTAGAGCCTTCCAAATCATATTCATAGGCTTTGCCTAACGCGCGCCCGCTGTGACGTAACGAGCGGCAGCGGTTGGCGATTTCGTCATCGTTGGTGGTAATACAACCCGCATCCCCACAAGCCCCTAAATTTTTACTCGGATAGAAACTAAAGCATCCTGCATCACCGATGCCGCCTACCATCACGCCGTCGCAAGTAGCCAAATGGGCTTGGGCGCAGTCTTCAATTACTTTTAAGCCATGTTCGTTAGCCAAGTGCATAATCGCGTCCATATTGGCCGGATATCCATACAAGTGGACGGGCAAAATGGCTTTTGTTTTTTTCGTGATTTTGCGTTCTACATCGGTAACATCTATATTGTAGGTGTGGGGGTCAATGTCGGCAAATACAAATTGTGCGCCCGTTAACGATACGGATGAAGTCGTAGCAATAAACGTAAACGGAGTAGTGATTACTTCGTCCCCCGGGCCGATGCCGGCGGCTTTGAGTGCAATTTGAATGGCACTTGCGCCCGACGAGCAGGTAATACAATGTTTCACGCCGATAGTTTTTGCAAATTCTTCTTCAAATTTTTCGGTTTGCGGGCCGAGCAACCAATGCATGGAATTTAATGCTTCGGCGGCGGCCGCGTTGATTTGTTCTTTCAAACTATCGTGTTGTTCTTTGAGATTAAAGAGCGGTATCGGTTTTTCTTCCATATTAAAAACTCCTATTTATACAAACTATGAACTTCCGGCATTTCCAAAAGTTCTTTCGTAATTTTGCAAAATTCTTTTCCGGTGAAGGTGGCCACAAGGCTCAAGTGAAATTGATTATCTTGTTTGGTAATTTCTTGTTTGAGCACTTTAACATTATGCTTTTCAATGGCAGCGGTGATGTTTTCTACCACTTCCCAGCGCGGCTCACAGGTCAGATAAATGGTATCGTAGTGCTTGAGAAATTCCACGAACCCGATGGTACGGCGCATACCGAATTGCAGAATTAAAATGGCGCAGGCGGTTAACGTGGCCCAAACATATTGTCCGTAACCGATAGCCATACCAATAGCCGCCACCACCCATACACTGGCGGCAGTAGTTAAGCCGGAGATTTTGTTTCCGTCGCGCAGGATAGAGCCCGCACCGATAAAACCCAACCCCGTTACTACTTGCGCGGCAATACGTCCCGGGTCGCCGCCCAAGTGGCCCATTTGTTCAGACAAGATTGTGAACAAAAGCGCCCCCAAGCAAATCAAACAGTTGGTGGCATAACCGGCGGGTTTGTCGTGGTATTGGCGTTCCATACCTAAGGCTCCGCCTAAGACTAGCGCCAAAAATACTTTTAAGAACATTTCTTCCATACTATTATCCTACAAAAAAAATCCGCCGCATAAAAGCGGCGGATGTCATTTTTTGATGAATTAGAAACGGCAACCTAATTTAAGCATTACTAATATATGGTGATAATGCCCGCGTCCGAAGGTGTCTTTTACTTCGTCAGCCGTTTTGATGTAGTAGTAGCGGCCTTCTACACCGAAAACCAAACTGTCGTCTAAGTCAAATTCTAACCCGGCACCTAACATGTTGGCCAAGCCGGTTCCGTCGGTGGTAACGTGTCCGCCTGCCGCCAATTTTTGGCGTACAAACGTATGGGCTAACCCCGCACCAAACGGAATATATACACGGGTGGCTTGCGAGGGGAAGAAACTAAAACGTCCCGTTACGAGCCCGGTGACTACACCGGTACGATAATAATCGCCGGCGGCATTTTTTTCACCATCACCGAGTTGGGCATAGTTCCCGTCCAACCCTAAGCCGAAGAAAGGCACCAAATTGCGGGTGAACCCGAGCCCGGCCGTAAAACCGGTGGTTCCTAAATCAAAGCCGTTTTTTTGCCAATTATCTTGGGGCAAAGCCACGCCTCCGTACATTTCTACGCGGGTCGTGTTTTTGCGAAGGCCGTATTCTTGTAAACCGTAGTAATCTTGCGCTACGGCAGGTACGGCGATAAGTAACGCACATAATGCTAATAGTTTTTTCATAGGGTTTGTTTTCTCCTTGCTTATATTGTAAAAATTTTACAACCCTTTTACAATATGTAATTGTCGCTTAGGACTTTGGAAAGTTCCTTGACGGTTTTCTTCTACCACGCGATCCCATTCACCGCGGGCTTTCAAAATTTGTTCGGCAATATCGCGTACGGCGCCGCTTCCGCCATGGCGTTGGCTTACATAAAGGGCACGCTCTTTCACTTCGGGGATACTGTTTTCTACCGCTAACGGAAGTCCCACCCGGTCTATTACACCCAAATCGATTAAATCGTCTCCGATAAAAGCCGTTTCTTCGGGGCGAACGCCAAACTTGGCTTGTAAATAGTCCAGTGCGTGGTGTTTAACCGGTGTATTATAAAACAAAAAGTCCATTCCCAAAATTGCTGCCCAATACTCCAGTGTCGGGCTGGCTCCGCGTGAAATAATACCGGTTTTAATTCCGCAATGGGCCAAATACATCAGGCCCATGCCGTCTAAAGATTCAAAATGTTTAATCTCGCGTACGGTGCCGTCATGGTCGGTAAAAAAACTGAGAGTGCTATCCGTCATCACGCCGTCCACGTCGGTAAGTAACACACGCAAGTTTTTTGCTTTTTGGATGAAAAGGGGGGAAAGTTCACTCATATATTTATTATATCTTTTATAGAGATAACTTGAAAAATTATATAATAAGCGTATGAAGAAAATAGCCGGAATTTTAGCGGTGTTATGTTTGCTAGCGGGGTGTATGCCCAAAACGGTCATCAGCCCGACGTATGATTTTTCGCAAATGCACCGCATCGGTATTATGGCGTTTGACAGCCCTTGGCAAACAATGCAAGGAGCGGAAAATTTATTTGCCAAATACTTATTAGAAAGCGGTTTTAAGGTGGTAGAACGCGCGCAACTGGAAAGCATTTTAGGCGAACACCACATTGCCGTGTCCGGGTATTTGTCGCCGCAAACTACGCGCGAAATCGGAAAAATTTTAGGCGTGGATGTATTGTTGGTGGGGGAAGTTAGCAATTATACACCGGCGCGTACGGAGTTAGCACTTACTGCGCAACGCCAACTTAAAACGCGCCCCATTTATCAGCAAGAAGTGGTGCGCCGCCCGGACGGAACATACGCCGGATATTTGCGTAACGTGGGAACGGAAGTTTCCCGCTCGTCCGATGTGCGCCCTACGACCTATACCATTGACGGTCATATCGGTTTGATTGCCAAAATGATAGATGTGGAAACGGCAGAAATCGTATGGGTTGGTTCGGCGGATGATACGTCTTCCAATCCGGTAGAAGCGGCGGATCGCTTGGCGCGTAAATTAGTCAAAAGTTTTCGTAAAGAATTAGCCAAACAGCAACAACAAAAATGACACAGACACCCTTTGCCCAACAAGCCATTGCTTTTGTTTGTAAGGTATTTTTCGGTACCGTAAAAATAGCCATAGTGGTCGTTGTGCTAACGGTAGGAGTTCTAATTGCCGGGCAGAGTGCTTTTGCGCCTATAAGCGTGCGGCTTTTAACGACGTACGGAATGGAATATGCCGTATCCAAATTAAAACCATATCGTCCGTTGTTTCCGGAGCCGTATGTAATTCATTTAGAAACTGATTAACAAGAGGATTATATGTTAGACATTAAACAAATCGTTGCAAAACCCGAAGAATTTAAAAAGCGTTTGTCTTTGCGCAAGCCCGAACTTGCCGGACAAATTGATGAAGTTTTAGCCAAATATACGTCGTACAAAACCGTACTAGCCCGTGTGGAAGAATTGCGCGCCAAACGCAACGAACTTTCTAAATCTATCGGTAAAATCAAAAAAGAACAAGGCGACGAAGCCGCCAAAACCGCGATGGCAGAAGTAGGCAAAATCAAAGCGGAAATGGCTGAAAAAGAAGCCGCTTTAGAGCCGCTTAAAAAGGAAGTGAACGATTTGCTTTTGTCTATTCCCAATATGCCTAACGAGAAAATTCCCGTCGGCGTTAGTGACGCGGATAACCCGGAATATATCCCTTGTTCTTTGCCCTTGCCGAAATTTGATTTCAAGCCGCTTGACCACCAAGCCGTCGGCGAAAAATTAGGCATTTTAGATTTTGAAGCCGCCGCTGCTTTGTCCGGTAGCCGCTTTGCACTTTTCAAGGGGCAAGGGGCGCGGTTGGAACGTGCGATTATTTCGTTTATGTTAGATATGCACGCTAAAAAAGGATATACGGAAATTTTGCCGCCGGTTATTGTGAACGAAGATATTTTAATCGGTACCGGCCAGTTGCCCAAATTCCGCGAAGATATGTATGAACTGACCGGCGAGCCGAAACAATTTTTAATTTCCACGGCGGAAATTCCGCTGACGAACTTAAACCGCATCCGCATTGTGCCGGAAGAAGAATTGCCGATTAAACTGACGGCTTATTCCCCGTGTTTTAGAAAAGAATCGGGCACGTACGGCAAAGATACGCGCGGGTTAATTCGCAATCACCAATTTGACAAAGTGGAACTCGTGATGCTTTCCAAGCCGGAAAATTCGTACGAAATGTTAGAGCAAATGGTGTCCGACGCACAAGATGTTTTGAAAGCGTTGGAAATTCCGTACCACGTCGTGGAACTTTGCAGCGGAGATATTGGCTTTTCGTCGGCAAAAACGTATGATATTGAAGTCTGGATGCCCAGCGAAAATAAATTCCGTGAGATTTCGTCTTGCTCTAACTGTTTGGATTTCCAAGCCCGCCGCATGGGGCTTCGCTATAAAAACGCACAAGGCAAACAGGAATATGTCCATACCTTAAACGGCAGCGGGCTTGCTGTCGGGCGCACTTTCGCGGCTATTTTGGAAAACTTCCAACAGGCCGACGGCTCTGTCATTATCCCTAAAGCCTTGCGCCCGTACTTCGGTGCAGATAAAATTGAGGCCAAAAAATAATGCGTAAGTGGGGGAAAATCGTTCTCGCGTTGTGGCTGACGGCCAACACCGTTTTGCCGCTTCGCGCGGAAATCAAACTGCCGCCCGATGTGATGCTCCACGCTACACAAGGCATCAACGGCGTGTATAGTTTAGATTATCCCACCGCCCAAAAAAACATTCAAGAAGTATTTGACGCGTACCCCGATCATCCGTTTGCGCACTTCGGTAATGCGATGATTGCGTGGAGCCGCTACGAGTACGAGTTTGAAACCAGCGACGATAAACAACGCAAAGTCTTTGAAAAAATTTTAGACGATTCTATTGCCGGTATTAAACGTTGGATTAAAACTCACCCCGATGACCCTAATGCTTATATGGGTATCGGTGCTTTGTATGGGCTTCGCGCGTTATTTTCCATGCGAAACCGCAATTGGGTCGTTGCCTATTTTTCCGGCCGCCGCGCAATTAACAATTTAGAAAAATCGTTGGCGTTAGATCCGTCGTATTATGATGCCTTTTTCGGGTTGGGAATTTATCAGTATTTCGCGGGAACGCTGCCCACGGTTATTAAAGTCCTTGCCAAAATTGTGGCTATCAAAGGCGATCCGGACGAAGGCGTCCGCCAATTAAATATGGCGCGCCAAAAAGCCATGTTCACTTCCGATAGTGCTAAACTGATTTTAATTGAAGTGCAAAATACGCGCGGCAGTAAATTTTATAATCCGCAAAAATCGCTGGAGTTTATCCGCGAATTGCGCGCCAAATATCCCACCAATCCGCTGATGCATTATGTGGAAGTAATTTGTCTGTATGAAACGGGCCATTACAACGATGTTACCGCGCAAGCCCAATATTTTTTAGACCAAATCGGGCATAGCCAATTTTATAAAGACATTTATATTTCCCGCGCCTACACCGCTTTGGGAACGGTGCAAATGGCTCAAGGAAATTTTGAGGCTGCCCGCGACCTTTTTGAACAAGGCCGGCAAGCCGTTAAAAATCAAGAACCCAGCCGCTGGGGCGTGTGGAACGAACTGCGATTGGGGCAAGTGTATGATATTTTAGGCGAACGCGAAAAAGCGCGCAAACAATATCAATATGTGCTATCATTCAAAGATAAATGGGGATTTGACGAACAAGCCAAAAGTTTATTAAAAAAACCCTATGTAGTACCGGAAACCGGCGTGGGTCCGTTGCCCCCGCAGGCCAATTAAATTTGTAAAAAATTAACATTAAGGAGAAACCATGAAAAAACTACTTGCTGTGTTGTGTGCTGTTTTTTGCTTAGGTACCTTGTCTTTTGCGGAAGGTATCAATGCCGGTGACCAAATGGTCAGTGGAACTGTTGGTTTTGGCGCAGGGTTACAAAAATCCGGTTGGCAATTTGACGGAAACGATGTGGATTGGGGTACGTTTGGCGCTACCTTCGGCGCATCGTATATGTTTTTCCCGTCTGAATATTTCGGCGTCGGTGTAGAAATAAATGATGGCGTTTTTGCCGGCGAAGAGGATGACGTTACGGTTTTGGGTGTCAAAACCGAAATGGAAAATGCGATGAACGTGTTTAACTTGATGGCGTCTTTCCGTGCGAACTTAAATCCCCAAGAACGCACTCGTTTTTATATTCCGTTTGGAGCGGGGTTGACCTCTGCCACGCAAAGTATTAAAGAAACGGTCGGCGGATGGGAACGCACAGAAAGTGCTTCCTATAATTCGTTTGGGTGGTTTGTCGGCTTGGGGTTTGAAATTGACCTCGGGCAAGGCAACTGGTCGCTGGGCGGCGAAGCGCGCTACAATGCATTTACCTATGATACCGATAAAATGATGAGAAAAGTAGATGGCGATGGCGCCGGAAAGAAAGATTACAGTTATCTTTCTGTTGCCTTCAAAGCCAGTTACCGTTTCTAATTAAAAGATTCAGCAAAAACCGCTCCCGTAAAACGGGGGCGGTTTTATTTTGGTTATAGCATCCTTATAAAGGATATAAGCGTACTCCTAAATAAGTAGTGGGAGAAGCAGATATTCCCATGACCTTTTTACAGAATTTTCCGGCGGGAGAAGTGGAAGTTTCTTCCGCGCAGAAAAACTTTTTCTCATAAGAACTCGTCCCTTGGTGGACAAATACAATGCCCTGTCCGGAATAGGGGGCCTTATTAAATACGGCGGTAGACCAAACCCCTTGGGGAGAATTGTTATTAAGAACCAACTCCATGTAGTCGGTTTTTCTGATGGCATCGGTTGAAGAAGTGGCGTATCCCGTAGTACTCGCGTCCGCTGTTGTTAAATTATCAAAGGCAATATCCAACTCATCAAACCGTGTGGCATACGTTCCGTTAGCCATAAAGTAAGTTTCTTGAGCCGTAGTGATTGCTTTAACTGCGGCATATAATTGGGCCGTGCGGCTTTTCCAAACGGCTTTTTGATACTGTGGTACAGCCACCGCCGCTAAAATGCCGATAATCAGCACAACAACTAAAAGTTCTATTAACGTAAATGCTTTGTTATTCATAAAAATCTCCTTTTACTGCTACTAATAGTATGGTCTTTTTTTCTTGATTTTTCAAGGATGTTCAGTAGAGAGACGGCCTTGATTTTTACCACTAGTATGTTAGAATATAAAAACAAAAGGAGTGTTTATGAAAAACCGGAAGAAATTTTATTTCATACTTTTTAACGTACTGTTTGCGCTGTCCGCTGTTCAGGCCAAAACAGAAATCCCTGTTTTGAAGAAGGCAGATTCGCCGGTGCGGTCTGTTGCCGGACGCGTGCAACAACCGGCAAAAAATGCCCAAAAGAAAACGTCTCCGCTAGATGATCCTTTTACGATTAAATATGCTTATCCCGGAACGGAAGTTTCTACTAACATTGTGGCATTGGATATGACGACGAAAGATAACAACGGAGGGGTTCATTTTGCTGTTTGTTCCGGCTTGCATTATCATTCGCGTTGGATTGTAACGGCCGCACATTGTGTGGTGGGTTTCGGCACCAATACCAATCCCAGAGTGGTCGCCGGAGTAGAGCAACAACCTAACGGGGTATGGCGCGTCAGCCTTTCGCAGCCGCAAGCCAATATGCCGGCTAACGCAACGATTTATTTTTACCGTAACGGCTATGCCGAAGATAGCCCTTACGGCCATGCGGACGATATTGCGCTTATCGGGTTTGATAAACAAGACAAGATGCTTTCTTTAATGACGGAAAATCTAAAACAATTAGATACCCAATATGCCCAGATGAAAAAAGCGACCGCGTCTTTACCGTCTGAACAAACTATAAATACTCTTGATTCTATGCAAATGGCGACGCGCGATCAAATGGCCCGCAAGATAAACGATAAAAAACGCTTTTTGCGCCAACCGCTGGACGATTATCATTTCATGACGTTCAGCCCGGAAAGCGCCCGCTTGGAACTGGCCGGCAGAACGGGTAAAAGTTTTTGGTTTGAGCCAGAAGGCCCCTATCCCGAAACAAGACGTAAATTGCCGGTTGTCTTTAATTTTACCTATGAGCAAATTACGCCCAACGATGATCATACGGTGCGTTGGATAGGAACGGCGGTGGGGGGAATGTCCGGCACTTCGCGGATCATTAACGGATATGTGGTCGGCTTCGGCAGCGGTAGCGACGGCCCCAACACGGAACGTACCGCGCTTCTTACGGATGATTTCGTCGCTTTCTTAAAGCGTTATATGGGTACAGATTACAAGAAAGGGCTTTGTGTGCGTTCGGTGGCCGGCGAAGAAGCCGCTACTCAACGGACGCAACCGTAATTTTACTGTAACGTATGTAAAAAGCGCGGAATTTTTTCCGCGCTTTTTTTAACTTTGTTTATTTAACTTCACGTGCCACAAAAATTCGGTATTTCCGTGCGTGCCCTTTATCGGGCTTTCTATTACTTCGCCCGACTCGCCGCCGTATTTTTCTTTTATACTGTCAAAGAAATCGTTCACACGTTTGATAGCCAGTTGGCGGTTTTCGTCGGTTTTTACAATACCGTGCGGTACTTGTTTAGGGGAGAGTTCAAATTGCGGTTTAATTAAGAAAACGATTTCGCTTTTATCTGCCATCACCTTAAATAAGGGTTCCATAATCATAGTTAAGGAAATAAAAGAGACATCTACTGCAGCAAACTGCGGGGCGGTTTCAAACAAATCGGCCGTCATATAGCGGGCGTTTGTTTCCGGCTTAAAATGAAAATTTTTATAACGGCGCATTTCGTCAGCCAGTTGTCCTTTGCCCACGTCCACGCCGTACACTTCTTTGGCCCCGGCCTGAATCATACAATCACTAAATCCGCCGGTGGCTACGCCGATATCTACACACACTTTATCTTTAACAGAAATGTCCCAATGTTTCAGTGCGCCCGCTAATTTTAAGCCGCCGCGCGAGACATAAGGGCAAGATTTTTCTTTGAGAGAAATTTTATCTTCCGGCAAAATCGTTCGGTCGGCGCGGGTATCTACCTCGCCGTTGACAAGCACTTCGCCTGCCATAATAGACGCTTGCGCACGGTTTCTGCTTGCAAAAAAACCTTGCTCTACAAGGGCCATATCCAAACGTAATTTTTTATTCGCCATCGGTATTTTCCGCGAGTTCCGTATCAAAAGGTTCTGTGAACATTTCAGCCCCTTTCTTTTTAAGTTCTTCTACTTTGAACTTAACCGTTTCCAACTTTTGCGCGAGTTCTTTGGAAAGCACGACGCCTTCTTCAAACAATTTGACCGAAGCGTCCAAATCGGTTTGTTCTTCTTCTAATTTCGCGACGATTTCTTCCAAACGCGAAAGTTGTTTTTCAAAGTTAAACTTTGTTGCCATAAAATACCTCACTTGACTTGCGTATAAATCATACCGTCTTGTACTTGCACATAAATTTCTTCGCCGCTTTGCGTTTGCCCGACGCGGCTGATGACCGAGCCGTCTTTTTTGCGTGTGATACTGTACCCGCGCTTTAATACGGCTTGCGGGCCAAGCGCGTTGAGTTTCTGTGTAGCAAGTTCCAAACGCGTTTCAAATTGCGTAGTTTTTTGTGCATAAGCGGTTTCTAAACGGGAAGTCAAATCATCTAATTGCAATTCTTTTTCTTGCGTAAGCACCGACGGACGCTTAAAAACAGGCGAGTTAACTGCCAAATCATAGCGGCGTTTGGCACGTTCGTAAAATAAATGAACGGCTTGTAACAGACGTTTTTGCAAATCGGCAATATGTTCTTGCGTGTTTTGCGAATTTTTTACAACGAGTTCCGCGGCGGCTGACGGTGTTGGTGCGCGCAAGTCGGCCACGAAATCGGCAATCGTAAAATCTACTTCGTGCCCGACGCACGAGATGACCGGAATTTTGCTTTTGAAAATAGCGCGCGCAACGATTTCTTCGTTAAAGGCCCATAAATCTTCCAAACTTCCGCCGCCGCGGCCCAGCAAAATGACGTCGGGCTTGGGGGTAAAGTGGTTGGCATCTTCCACGGCTTGCGCAATTTGCGGGGCGGCTTCGTCCCCTTGCACCAGCGTAGGAATAATTAAAATTTCCAAATGCGGGCTGCGCCGTTTTAACACGGATAAAATATCCCGCACGGCGGCTCCGGTAGGCGAAGTAATAACGGCAATTCGTTGCGGATAAGCGGGAATTTCTTGTTTATGTTCGGGGGCAAAAAGTCCTTCGCTTTCTAATTTCTTTTTAAGTTTTTCAAATTCCGCAAATAGGTTTCCCTTGGTTAAAAGTTCGGCGGTTTTAGCGGCAATTTGATAGCGGCCTTGCTTGGCGTAACACGAAAAATCACCGCCTACGCGCACTTGCATACCTTCTTGTAATTGGTCGCCGTATTTTTTGGCATCCCACCTAAACATCACGCCGGAAAGTAAGGCTTCGCGGTCTTTCAAATCAAAATATATGTGTCCGCTGGCGGCGGTGCGTAAATTGCTTACTTCCCCTTCCACAAAAATACCGCGAAACACGCCTTCTAACATTTGCTTGACGGCAAGCGTAATGGCGGTAACGGTAAAAACTTGTCCGCGAAAGGGAGATTCCGGTTCCATTTATTCTCCTTTGATTTTTTTAAGCCGTTCAATAAGGGCAGGTTCTTTGCCCAGAGTTCCCGGTTCAAAAAATTTTTTAGGATACGGCATATACGATTGTTTGACGTAATGATTGGGAAAATCATGCGCGTATTTGTAACCGCGGTTTTTGCCGCCCGAGCGCAAGTGATCGGGAACGGGGCGGTAGCGCCCTTCGCGCACTTCTTGCAAAGCGCTGTCTATGGCTAAATAAGCGGAATTACTTTTCGGGCAACACGCTACATAAATGGCCGCGTGGGCGAGCGGAATTCTTACTTCCGGCATCCCTAATTCTTCGGCGGCGGAAAAGGCGGCTTGTGCAATCATAATGGCGGCCGGCTCGGCGAGTCCCACGTCTTCGCTGGCGCAAATTAAAATACGCCGTGCGATAAAGCGCGGATCTTCGCCGCTTTCCAGCATGCGCGCTAACCAATAGGCGGTAGCATCGGGATCCGAGCCGCGCATAGATTTAATAAAAGCGGAAATAATATCGTAATGTTCGTCACCTTTTTTATCGTAATTGAGATGCCGGCGTTGGATACATTCTTTGGCAATTTCCAAATCAATGTGTTTAATTCCGTCTTTGCCCGGTTGCGTAGTAACAAACGCCAATTCGGCGGCATTTAACATTTTGCGGCTGTCGCCGTTAGCCTGAACGGTAAAAAATTCGGCGGCATCATCGTCAATTTGTGCGTGTTCGTCTTTGGCGGCGCGGTGTAAAATTTTAAGTAAGTCTTTGTCGCCCAATGCCTTAAATTCAAAAACGGAAAAACGCGAAAGTAAAGCCGTGTTGATATAAAAATAGGGGTTTTCCGTCGTAATGCCGATTAAAATGATTTCGCCTTTTTCTACGGACGGCAGTAAAACATCTTGTTGGGTTTTATTAAAATGGTGAATTTCGTCCAAAATAACCAGTGTGCGTTTTTGTTCAAACGTTGCCATGCGCGCGCGTTCTTTGGCTTCGGTGAGTACTTTTTTGATATCGGCAACTCCGGCAGCGGCGGCATTAAGTTCCACGGTGATGGCTTGCGTGCGCGAGGCAATATAGCGCGCCGTTGCCGTTTTGCCGCAACCGGGCGGCCCAAAGAAAACCGCCGATTTAATCATATCCGCTTCCAGCAAACGGCGAAGCATTTTGCCCTCTCCCAATAAATGCGGCTGTCCGGCAAAATCTTCCAATTTTTTAGGCGCTTGGCGCGCGG
This sequence comes from Candidatus Avelusimicrobium luingense, assembly GCF_902757105.1. Taxonomy (NCBI): domain Bacteria; kingdom Pseudomonadati; phylum Elusimicrobiota; class Elusimicrobia; order Elusimicrobiales; family Elusimicrobiaceae; genus Candidatus Avelusimicrobium; species Candidatus Avelusimicrobium luingense. The sequence goes on along the minus strand of NZ_CACVTK010000003.1, from coordinate 45,278 downwards.
CCAACGGAACGGTGGTTTCTTCGTCGTGCATAAATTATTTTTGCGGTGTGTCTAAAGCGCTTTTGAATTTCAAAATTAAATCGTTTAAGCGTGAAACTTCTTCTTTGTGTTTGCCGCCTTCGTTTTGGGTTTGTGTATAATTTTGGGCGGCAAAATGGACGGCGGCCATTAAAGCGCGTTTGAGCGTATCAATTTCATCTAATTGGTCCATGTACGCTTCTACGCGGCCGGCCAGGTCGGACATTTCTACCACGCCGAGCCCTTCGCCTTCCATATCCAACTCAATACCTTTAACGGTAACTTGAACAATATCTCTTTTAGCCATATAGATTTATTGTATCTTTTTTTAGTCAAATGCGCCCAAGCAGTTGGTGTTGCTGCCACGCCCGATTTATGAAACAAAATCAGATGCGGGCAGATATCGCCTTCCGATAAAATTCCTGACGGAATTTTTCTGCA
>NZ_CACVTK010000003.1:0-44783 GCF_902757105.1 Candidatus Avelusimicrobium luingense | reverse complement strand
GGCAGATATCGCCTTCCGATAAAATTCCTGACGGAATTTTTCTGCAGGCCGGGCTCGCGGTACTCGCCTTTGCCTAACGGCAAAACTCGTACATCGCTGCGCCTTTCGCTTCCCGACGCAACACCAAGCAGTTGGTGTTGCTGCCACGCCCGATTTATGAAACAAAAAACCGCCTTTCGGCGGTTTTTATTTCATAAAAATCAGGTGCGGGCGGGAATCGAACCCACGAATATCAGTTTTGCAGACTGACGCCTTACCACTTGGCCACCGCACCAAAACAACTTTAATTATATATCTATTATACCAAAAAAAGACGTATTGCGGAAATTTTCAAAATTAGGTCTTGAAATTTTTACAAAACCACTTATACTAGCAATAGGGGAAGGCCAAAGAAACCCGCGTTATGGACGGGGATGCTCCGTAGGGAGCGAGGCTTCCCCTATTTTTTTGTCTGTGAAAGGTAAAACTTAACATTGTTTTTTGCTATATTTATAAATATAGTATCTGAGGAGTAACAAGATGAAAAACAATCAAGCATTTACGTTAATAGAACTGTTAGTGGTAGTTTTGATTATCGGTATTTTGGCATCGGTCGCGCTCCCTCAGTATCAAAAAGCGGTAGATAAAAGCCGGTTTTCCAATTTAATGGCGATAACCAAAAGTCTCGCCGATGCCAACGAGGCGCACTATATGGCAACAGGATCTTACGCCACCGATTTTGACGAATTATCTATTGATGTCCCGGCCACCAGTATTGCGGGCAATCAGGCTAATTTTGATTGGGGCCGTTGTATTTTGTATGGACAGCAAGAAGTACAATGTTCCAACAATACCACTTTGAAAAACGAATATATTATTCATTATCTGAATGACACGATGACCCCCGGTGGTGTGTTTTGCACGGCGGCTACCACCGTGCAAGGGTCGCGGTATGATAAACTCTGCGCCAGCCTAGGGACTTTCCATTCGCAAAGCAGTTGTATGTTGGGTGCGTGTCGCGTTTATAAAATCTATCAACGCTAACAAGTATAACTTTTCATAAAAAAACAGCCACGCTTTCACGTGGCTGTTTTTGCCTGCACTTACTAAACTATTTGGCGGCTTTGACCACGTCCACCAATTTCTTGAAGGACACCGGGTCTTTAATGGCCATTTCGCTGAGCATCTTGCGGTTAAGCGTGATGTTCGCTTTGGCTAAGCCACTGATGAATTTAGAGTAAGACAACCCTTCTTCGCGTACCGCGGCGTTAATACGCATAATCCACGTTTGGCGATAGGTGGTTTTTTTGTCTTTGCGGTCAACATACGCATGCACACCGGATTTACCGAGTTGCTGCGTAGCCATACGCAAGCGGCGGGATTTATCTCCGTAATAGCCGCTGGCTCTTTTCAATACTTTTTTCTTTCTTGCGTGTCTGGGAACGCTGAATTTAATTCTCATGTTTCAACCTCTTATTTAGCCATGGGGAGATATTTTTTCAAGATCTTCCCTTTGTTAGACTCAGGCGTGATAACCCCAGTCTTACGCATTTCATGCTTGCGCGAGGCAGAAACAGGCGTTAGCAAGTGTTTTCTGCCGGCTTTTCTGTGGGTGAATTTACCCGTGGCGGTTTTGCGGAAACGCTTTTTACCGCCTGCGTGATTTTTCAATTTAGGCATTTTTATTTTCCTTTATTAAATTGGCTCTTATTTACACAACCTGCGGCGGGAGCCGGTCAAGCCCCGAACGCAGTCACTACAAAAAGAGCCGAAAAATCGGTTTTAATTTTTAGGCACAAAGGTCATGCTCATACGGTTGCCCAACTGTTGCAGGCCGCCGTCCACGGTTGCTAACGGTTCTAACCGTTTGGCCGTGTCGTTGAGAATCTGGATACCCAGATCTTTGTGCTGGTTTTCGCGCCCGCGGAATACCACTACAAAGCGAACTTGGTTTTTCTTACGTAAAAACTCTTCAATTTGACGAAGTTTTACTTCCAAATCATGTGGCGCAATGCGTGATTTAATACGCAATTCTTTCAGCGACACTTTCGCTTGTTTTTTCTTGGCTTCCGAGGCCTTCTTTCCCTGTTCATAAACATACTTGTTGTAATCTAGTATTTTACAGACAGGAGGTTGGGCGTTTGGAGAAATCTCCACTAAGTCCAACTCTTGTTCTTTTGCCATCGCAATGGCTTCACGCGTCGGAAAAACACCCAACATGGTGCCATCCGAATTGATGACGCGTACTTCGTCCGCGCGAATATTTTGGTTACGGCAGTACAAGTCTTGCTTGTACACTCTTCTAGTATCAAATCTTGCCATTCAATTTTCTTTTGGTAAAAATGTCCCCTCTGGGGACTTTATTATTATACTAAGTTGGCAAATATAGTGTCAAATGACTATTTATTTACTTCCCAAGGGCGCACGCATTGTTGTAATGTTTCGCTCCATGTATATCCGGCAGAACCGATACACCCGTGTGCGTCCCGATCTGCCCCGACCAACGGTCTTTTTTCGGGGGAAGCACAGGCGGCTAACCCTAACAACGCCATCATTATCAGTATTTGTTTCATAATTATATTATACTAAAACCGAAATTTTATAGAATAAATTAAAAGGAATTAGTTTATGAGAAACACAAAAGCATTTACACTTATTGAGTTATTGGTAGTTGTACTGATTATCGGTATTTTGGCGGCCGTAGCCTTGCCGCAATATCAAAAAGCGGTAGAAAAGGCGCGTTTGAGTGAAGCAGTATTATTAGTGCGTCAAATTGCCAAAGCCAACGAAGCCTATTATTTAGCCAATAACGAATATGCCCAAACACTGGATGATTTAGATATTGAAATTCGCGGAGTGACAAATACATATTCCGGACGTGCACGAACCAAAACAACGGATTTTGCCTATGATGTCCGGCACACGAGCGGGGAGGCGGCGGGGGCTATTGCTCAACGGCTTCCGCAAGGGACTCGCTATTATATTTATGTCAATCCCGGAGAAACAAACATTATTTGCGGAACATACAGCACCTCGCAACCTTCAGATGCAAAAATGTGTGCATACGCACAACAGTTGTAGCGCGCATAGTATATTTATGCTAAAATTCACTTCAGCACAACGACGTAAAATTTGCTAAAATAAAGTAACTCCATAACGGTAAGAGGAACTATGAAAAGCAGAAGAATGGCCCGGGAATGTGCCTTACAATCGCTCTATTATGCCGATAGTTTGAAATCGTCGCAAAATGATACGTTAGAACATTATACCGACGGTTTCCAAAAAGAACTCGGAGATGTTTTCCCGTTCTGTGAAGAACTTGTACAGGGTACCCGGGAACACTTACCGCAAATTGATAAAATGGTTTCATCGTATGCTAAAAATTGGACGGTAGCGCGTATGTCGGCCGTGGATCGTGCTATTTTACGCATGGCCACCTACGAAATGGTTTTCAGCCCGGAAAAAACACCGATCCCCGCGATTATTGACGAGGCCATTGAACTAGCCAAAAAATATTCTACGGAAAATTCCAGCAAATTTATTAACGGCCTTTTAGACCAACTCAAAAAAGAACGGAAATAAAAATGCAACCCAAAGACGAAATTGAACAGTTGCGAAAACAAATTCGTTTTCACAGCGATTTATATTATAACCAAGATAATCCCGTCTTATCTGATACGCAATACGACGAACTTTTTCGCCGTTTGCAAGAGTTGGAAAAACAATATCCGCAATTTATTACTCCCGATTCTCCTACCCAAAAAGTTGGCGGGCAAGCGTCCAAAGCGTTTAGTGCGGTAACGCATAAAATTCCCATGATGTCGTTGGATAACTCGTACAACGCCGCAGACATTTGCGAATGGCACGAGCGAGCCGCTAAATTGTTGGGAAAAGATAATTTTGAGATGGTTATTGAAGGGAAAATTGACGGGGTGTCCTGCTCGCTTACTTATGAAAACGGCAAGTTGGTACAAGCCGCCAGCCGCGGTGACGGCAAAGTCGGCGAAGATATTACCGCCAATGTGCTGACGGTAAAAAATATCCCGCACGAGTTGGCAAATGCGCCGCAAGGCACGTTGGAAATTCGCGGGGAAATTTATTTAGATAAAAAAGATTTGGCTTTATTAAATGCCCAACAGGAAATAAACGGCGGAAATATTTTTGCTAATACGCGCAACGCCGCCGCCGGATCTTTACGTCAAAAAGATGCATCTTTAACCGCCAAACGTCCCTTAAAATTTTTTGCCCATTCGTTTGGCGTTGGTAACATTTCTGCCGATAGTTTCAGTGCGTTTATTGACTTATGCCGCGCATGGGGTTTTTCCGTTTGCCCGGTGCGCACCCAGGTTTCGCACATTACGGATGTTATCCGTTTTTATAATCAATTTAGTGAGTCGCGCCATAATTTGCCGTTTGATGTGGACGGGTTAGTGGTAAAAGTTAATAAATTTCAGGAACAACAAATTTTAGGGGTTACGGCGCGCAGCCCGCGTTGGGCCATGGCGTTTAAATATCCCGCCCCACAAGCCACTACGCTAGTGAAGAATATTATTTCTTCCGTCGGAAGAACCGGTGTTATTACCCCGGTGGCCGAGTTGGAGCCCGTCCCTTGTGCGGGGGTAATTATTTCCAACGCAACCTTGCATAACTTTGATGAAATCAAACGCCTCGGCGTGCGCGCGGGTGACCGCGTAATTATTGAACGCGCCGGAGAAGTGATTCCCAAAGTGGTTAAAGTGGTGGAACATGTAGGCACGCAAGAAGCGTTGCCGCCTGTCATCTGTCCGTCATGCGGAGCCCCTGTATATAAGGAACAAGACGAAGTGGGTTATTATTGTATTAACCCAACATGTCCGGCGCAATTACACGCGCGCCTTGTTCACTTTGCTTCGCGCGATGCGCTAGATATTGACGGCCTTGGGGAAGTAGTAGTCGGTCAGTTATTGCGGCTGGAAATGATTGCGGAATTTGCCGACATTTACCATTTATCATTTTTCCATTTATTACAACTGCCGAACTTTAAGGATAAAAAAGCGCAGAATTTATTAGAGGCTATTGAAGCAAGCAAAAAACGCACGTTGGCGAAATTATTATTTGCGCTCGGTATTGCGTTTGTCGGCGAGAAAACAGCCGAAGTATTAGCGGATCATTTTCATACGTTGGACAATTTGAAAAATGCTACGTTAGATGATTTGCAACATATCCCCGACGTGGGAGAAAAAGTTTCCCAAAGTATTTACGATTTTTTTCACGATCAAAAAGCCTTGGAGCAAATTGAAAAATTACGCGCTGTCGGACTCAATTTTACGCAACCCGAAAAAGAAAAATCGGGCAATGTGCTGGAAGGGAAAACGCTTGTGTTCACGGGGGAACTTAAAACCATGACGCGTTCCGAAGCCGAACGTTTGGCCTTGCAGTACGGTGGAAAAGCAAGCGGCACCGTATCTAAAAAAACATCTTATGTAGTCGCCGGGGCCGCTGCCGGCAGCAAGTTGCGAAAAGCGCAAGAATTAAACATCCCCGTTCTTACTGAAGAAGAATTTTTGAAACTGATTGGCAAAATTTAAGGCAAAATATAAGCGCGGGTTCCGTAATTATTTTCTTTAAGTGTTCCTTTAAATAATTTTTCACAATAACTTCCCGCCTGGCTTATGACAGAAGTGGGCTCAATACATATTATTTGTTGCTGAAATTCTGCAACGGAACTAGTTACTGTCCATTGGAATCCGGCTCCGCGATAAGGGCCTTTTAACCGTTCTATGCGTAAATATTTTGAACCGGCTAATTCCCATTGCAACGCCCAATCGCTAGATGAATGATATTCCCCTTGCTGAACGACTATAACGTGTTCCGTATCGGTCCAAGATGGGGGCATTTCTATATCTAAATCAGCCAATGAGGCAGGATATGTGCCCGTAGCCATATAATATAGTTGCACCCCTTGGCTGATAGAACGCATTAACGTCAACGCCTGTACGCCCTTTGATTTTTCTACCGCTTTTTGATATTGCGGCAAGGCTACGCTTGCCAAAATGCCGATGATGAGTACAACGACCAGTAATTCTATGAGTGTAAACGCTTTGTTGTTTTTCATACAGATCTCCTTATACGTTATAATATCATCATGCTGTCGCCAAATGAGTAAAAACGGTATTTTTTCTCTACGGCTTGCAAGTATGCTTCGTAAATAAAATCTTCGCCGGCAAACGCACTTGTCATACACAAAGGCGTGGAATCGGGGAAGTGAAAATTGGTAATCAAACAATCAATGGCTTTGAATTTGTAACCGGGATAAATAAACAAATCTGTCCATTTTTTGCCAGCATGTGTGATATGTTTTTCGTCCGTAAAACTTTCCAGCGTGCGCGTGCTGGTCGTCCCGCACGAAAAAACACGCTTTCCCGCCGCGCGCACGTTATTTAACGTATCCGCCGTTTCGGGGGAAACCTCGCCGAGTTCGGCCAGCATTTTGTGGTCTTGCGGTTCTCCGCGAAGCGGCTTAAATGTTCCCCACCCCACATGTAACGTAATGTAACAAATCTGCACACCCTTATCTTTTAATTTTTGCAGTAATTCCGGGGTAAAGTGAAAACCTGCCGTCGGAGCGGCAATAGATCCCTTATATTTGGCATAAACGGTTTGATAGCGTTCTTTATCAGTTTCAATACTCGCACTCATCCCGCTGTGTTTGCGGGCTTTTTCAATATATTGCGGTAAAGGCATTAAACCGTGCGCGTCGCAAAACGGCAAAATATCATCTGTATTAAATTCCAAAATGGCTTCATTGGCGTCGGTTTTACCTAGCACTTTTGCACAAAGTCCGTCGCCGAAGTCTAACGTAATACCTTCTTTATAATCACGTGTTAAAACTGCCCATGTGCGGGGATTTGTTGTCGGGCGGACAAGCAGCACTTCCACCTTGCCGCCGGTAGGTTTATGGGCAAAAAGTTTTGCGGGGAAAACTTTTGTGTTGTTGATAACAAGAGCGTCGCCCGCATTAAAATACTCGTGGATATCACGGAAAATACGGTGTTCAATCGTGTGTGTGTCTCGGTGTAAAACCATTTGGCGCGAACTGTCGCGCGGAGTAGCAGGTTGTTTTGCAATTAATGGATCAAGGTCTAATTGTTTGAATCGTTCAAAAGCCATAATTATTTTTTCAGGGTGGTCAGTTTGGCCCCTGGATAATAGTTCTTCAAAATTTGTTCGTATGTTTTACCGGCTTTGGCCATGCCGTTGGCCCCGTCTTGGCACATGCCCACGCCATGCCCGTAGCCATGTCCGGCAAAGTGCACGACCGACGAATCCACTTGCATTTTGGTAATCTTACAACTTTTCAGCCCGATGGCTAAACGTAACGGATTGCACGCTACAATTTTTACCCCTTTATTGGTTTGTACGGCTAAACGGGTAACGCGGCCGGTTTTGGTACGTTGGGTAATCCGGATATTTTTTAATTTTCCGGTGAGGCCCACCGTTTTCATATAATTCAAAATTTTACTGTGCGCAATATCTTGTTTCCAACTGTATGTTTTAGAGTGTGAATCGTACGCGCAAGATGCGCCGGAAAGCGGTTTAATGGTGCGGGCCGATTCGTTCCAACTTTTTACATCGTCGGTCCCACCGCCGCAATTACCGTGATAATATGTATAAAAGAGTTTATCGTTATACATAAGCACTTGGCTTTTGGTTGCGTCCACGGCGGTTTTTACCGACGGATATTGTTTGCCGCCGCCTTTATACATTTGGCTGCGCACGTCGCTGTATAAATCAAAGTATTTGTTTTTAACGGTTTCTAACGTGCGCAAGGTGTATGTGCGCGCGGCTACCGCTTGCGCTTTTAACGCTTCGGCCGGCCACGAATAACTCATCTCGTATGGAAGCACGCCATATAAGTATGTTTCCAAATCGGCGTGTTCCACCAGAATAAAAGTGTTTTGCGCGGGGACAACAAAAATTTTTCCGCTATAAATATTTCCGCTCCATGTTAAAAGTGTTTCTTTGGCGGGCTCAATGATAATGGGTTGGTCGCTTTTTAACGTGCCGACTTGCACTTTCCCGTTTCCCGCAAAACGTACAGATAACGTCCCTTCCGACGATACTTTATATTTTTTATCTAAATTTTGTGTGTAAATATAAACGCGCCCCGAGTGTTCGATTTTTGTTTCCGATTGATTGTCGGCCAACAACACGCGCACGATTTTTAATGCCTTTGTTTCAGCCGATTGATCCGCCGCGGGTGCTTGTGCGGGCGGCTCTTGTTCGGTTGCTTCTGCCGAAGATGTCGGTGCGGTGGAAGTTGTTTTTTGGGTAGCGGTTTCTGCCTTTACCGCCGACGTGCCGGATGGTACCTTTTGCGCTTTTTTTGCGGAAGGAACCATACACGCCGCGCTTACTAACGCGGCCAAACAAGCGACATAAAATACCCGAAGTTCTTTTTTCATGCGGTTTAATTTTACGTTAATTAAAATAATAAATCGGCGTGCAATTTACGGCCTAAATGTTCATAGGCTTTGCGCGTCGCCACGCGCCCGCGCGGGGTGCGTGCAATAAATCCGGCTTTAATTAAAAAGGGTTCAATGACGTCTGTTAACGTATCAATAGATTCGGAAACGGCGATGGCTAAATTTTCTACGCCTACCGGGCCGCCGCCAAAGCGGTCAATCAGGGCTTCTAAAATGCGTTTATCCACGCTGTCTAATCCTTCGGCGTCAATATCTAAAGAATCCATGGCACTTTGGGCAATTTGTTGCGTGATGATACCATTTCCTTTTACTTGGGCAAAATCGCGCGCGCGGCGCAGTAAGCGATTGGCGATACGCGGCGTGCCGCGGGAACGTTTGGCCAGTTCGGTAAGACCTTCGCGCTCGGCGGAAATATCTAACAGCCGCGCAGAGCGTTCCAAGATATCGGTAATTTCCGGCGTTTCGTAAAAACCGAGATTAAACACAATGCCAAAGCGGTCGCGAAGCGGCCCCGTTAAAAGACCGGAGCGGGTTGTCGCACCGACGAGCGTAAAACGCGGAACGGCTAATTTTAAGGTGGTAGATCCGGCGCCTTTGCCGGTGTTGATAAAAAACGTAAAATCTTCCATCGCCGGATAAAGGGCTTCTTCTACGGCGGGATTTAAGCGGTGTATTTCGTCAATAAATAAGATGTCGCCTTCGGCCAGTTCGGTCGTGAGCATGGCGGCCAAATCGCCGGGGCGAGCCAGCACCGGGCCGGACGTTACTTTGATATTGACGCCCATTTCATGCGCTAAAATATTAGCAAGCGTGGTTTTACCTAAACCGGGCGGGGCATAAAACAAACAATGGTCCAGCGCTTCTTTGCGGGTTTTGGCGGCCTTGATAAAAATGCGTAAATTGTCTTTTAATTTTTCTTGCCCGACAAATTCATCTAACGTCGCCGGGCGAAGCGCGGCTTCAAGTCCGGCAGACTCGTCAGGCAGTTGGGTAACGTCTAAAATTTCGTTTTGATTGCTCATTTTTTCAGCACCCGTAAGGCTTCTTTAATAATCGTTTCAATTTTTTCGTTCGGGCCGATTCCTTGTGTATGCAAGGTGTCTAACGCACGGCGCGCTTCCGTAGCGGAATAACCCAGCGCCCCTAACGCTTCTAATACATTAGATAAGTACGGCGCATCATCCAACACTTTAATTTTGCTTTCACCTTGAACGGTAATTGTATCCATTTTATCTTTCAAGGCGTTAATCAGTTTTTCCGCGGTTTTGGACGTAAAACCGAAAATGCCCGTTAAAATTTTAGGGTCGCGCTTAATAATGGCTTGGTGAAAATCAGCCACCGAACGCAAGGCTTTATTTAGTAAATCTAACGCTTTTTTGGCTCCTGTATTGGGGATAGCGTCACGGAACAGTTGCCATAACTCTTTGTCTTCTTTGTGTAAAAAACCGTAGAGCATGGTGCCGTCGTACGGCGAGATAGATTCCGCTACATAAAGCACCACTTCTTGTCCGGCAACGAGTTCCTGCGCGGAGTTTTTAGTGATATTCACCTCGTATCCGATCCCGTTACACAAGACGACGACGCTACCGTCGCTGACTTCTAAAATTTTACCTTGCAGATAAACTATCATTTCTCTATTTTAGCATAATTGGTCTAAATCGGTCCTTGCTGTTTGGACGGTTTTTGTATAATATAACCAAGATTTTTACTAGTAGAAAAAGGGAATATATGAAACAAATAACGTCAACCCGAGCAAACGGTTTTACACTCATAGAATTATTGGTAGTAGTTTTAATCATTGGTATATTGGCGAGCGTGGCGTTGCCGCAATATCAAAGAGCCGTGAAGAAATCGCGCGCTACGGAAGCCATTCTTATGCTCCAAAAAATCCATCAAGCCCAGCAAGTTTATGAAATGGCTAACGGAAAACGTACTACCGATATAAGCGAGTTGGATATAGAAATCCCCGAAGGGTTTTATCGGTTTCATTGTCATAATTGCGATGGTGCTTGTTGTTATGCTATTACAAAGGACGGAAGCACTCCTTATTTTGAAGGAAACCCGGCCGGTACGCTTTATTGTCGCGGAACCGAAAAGGACTGCAAGACGGTGTTTAATGTAACTCCTGCCGGCGGATCGTTGGATAGCAGTTATTGGATTATCAAATTGTAAAAGTAACACCGTAGCATCATAAAGGAATTTTGTATGAAAAACATAAAAGCATTTACACTCATAGAATTATTGGTAGTCGTTCTAATCATCGGTATATTGGCGAGTGTGGCTTTACCGCAATATCAAAAAGCAGTAGCGAAAAGTCGTTTCGTACAAGCCAGAACGTTGGCGCATACCTTGGCGCAAGCCCAACAGATATATCATATGAACAATGGCGATTATGCACATTCTTATGATGAGTTGGATGTGGATACACCCGCATACATCAGTGAAACAGATGATTTTAATGCAGGCGTTAATCGCCCGCATCGCAATTTCTCGTGGGGGCATTGCGTTTTATGGCAAACCGGGGGAGTGAGTTGTTATATGGTGATAAGAGGAAAAGGGATGGCTTTTTCCGAAGGGGAAGGGGAGCAACAATGTATCGGTTATACGACAGACACTTCCCATTTGGTTAATAAAATATGTAAGGCTGAAACGGGCCTGGCAACCCCGAGCGAGACGGGTAGCGATTATTTGCGTTGGATATATCCGTAAAAAACACCCCGTAGCTAGCGGGGTGTTTTTTGTAAAGTCTTTTCTTATTTCAATGTTTCGTACAGCGGGAATTTCTCTAAGAAAGTTTTTACTTGTTGCGCAATTTGCACCAAGTAATTTTCATCATCATGGTGAGCAAGTGCATCATCTATAAACGCGGCAATTTGTTCCATATCTTTTTCTTTCATTCCGCGCGTAGTTACCGCCGGTGTTCCTAAACGTAGTCCGCTGGTTACAAACGGTTTTTCCGGATCAAACGGGATCGTGTTTTTGTTAGCCGTAATGCCCGCTTTATCTAACGCGGCTTCGGCTACTTTTCCCGTCATATTTTTAGAGCGTAAATCTACACACATGACGTGCGAATCGGTGCCGCCCGCTACCAGCCGGTAGCCGCGTTTTTTAAGCGCGTTCGCAAGGGCGGCAGCATTTAGTTTTACTTGATGTTGGTACGTCTTAAATTCCGGTTTTAACGCTTCACCGAAACATACCGCTTTGGCGGCGATCACATGCATTAACGGCCCGCCTTGCACGCCGGGGAAAACGGCGCTGTCAATGGCTTTGGCCAAATTTTCTTTGCATAAAATCAGCCCGCCGCGCGGCCCGCGTAAAGTCTTGTGCGTCGTCGTGGTAACCACATCTGCATACGGTACGGGAGAAGGATATTCCCCGGCGGCAATTAAGCCCGCATAATGCGCCACGTCACATGCTAAATACGCACCGCAACTATCGGCAATTTCGCGTAAGCGTTTCCAATCAAACACGCGTGAATAGTTAGAGGCTCCCGCCAAAATGAGTTTCGGTTTATGTTCTTTGGCAAGCGCGGCGGCTTCGTCGTAATCAATTTCTTCGGTATCTTTGCGCACGTTCATGGCAATCATATGATAAAGTTTGCCGGAAAAATTAAGCGGGTGACCGTGGGTAAGATGCCCGCCGTGGGAAAGGTTTAGCCCCAGCACCGTATCACCGGGTTTTAATAACGCAAAATAAACCGACATATTGGCTTGCGCTCCGGAGTGCGGTTGCACGTTGGCATGTTCGGCTCCGAATAATTTTTTGGCGCGTTCCCGGGCCAGTGTTTCCACGATATCCACATATTCGCATCCGCCGTAATAACGTTTGGCAGGGTACCCTTCGGCATATTTGTTAGTCAGCACCGAGCCTTGCGCTTGCATGACGGCAAGTGAGGTAAAATTTTCCGAGGCAATCAGTTCAATACGCTCGCGTTGGCGGGCAAGTTCTTTTTCTACGGCGTTAAACACTTCGGGATCGGTTTTGTGCAAATCGGGATACATAAAAACTCCTTGATTTTTTACTATGAAAAATCTACGTTATTTACTATAATTTACTAAATAGAAGTTAAATTCAGCAAGAGGTGTGAAAACAAATGGCAAAATTGACAAAAAAAGACTTCCTCAAAAACACCATCAAACACATTGATATGAAAAAATACAATGTGGTCCCCATGGTAGAAGCGTTTGAGGGTATGGCCTATGCGTCGCGCGAAGTGGCCAGAGCAAGCAAAATATATAATATGATGCTTTCCGATAAGAAATGCTCGGTTATTTTGTGTATTGCTGGGTCTTTAGTATCCGCCGGTATGAAAAAAGTAGTGGTGGATATGATTCAAAACAACATGGTAGATGCTATCGTTTCCAACGGAGCCAATATCGTGGACCAAGACTTCTTTGAAGCCTTAGGATATAAACATTATATCGGTACTCCTTACAATCAAGACGATAACTTGCTGCGCGATTTGCACATTGACCGCATCTACGACACCTATATTGACGAAGACCAACTCAAAAATTGCGATGAAACCATCCACAAAATCTGCAATTATTTAGAGCCCCGCCCTTATTCTTCCCGCGAATTTATTTGGGAAATGGGTAAATGGTTGGAAAAAAATAAAAAAGGTAAAGATTCTATCGTCTATAACGCGTATAAACACGGTGTGCCGATATTTGTTCCTGCGTTTAGCGACTGCTCGGCCGGGTTCGGCTTTGTAGCGCACCAAACGGAACATCCGGGTGCCCATGTGTCCATTGACAGTGCCAAAGATTTCTTGGAACTGACCAAAATCAAAATTAAAGCCAAAGAAACGGGCCTTATGATGTGGTCGGGCGGCGTGCCGAAAAACTTTGCGCAAGATACCGTAGTGGCCGCTGAAATTTTAGGCGCGGAAATTCCGATGCACAAATATGCGGTACAAATTACGGTAGCCGACGTGCGCGACGGGGCACTCTCCGGTTCTACCTTAAAAGAAGCCTCCTCTTGGGGGAAAGTTTCTACCGCGCTTGAACAAATGGTGTATGGCGAATGCACCACGCTTATCCCGCTGATTATCGGTTACGGTTATCACAAAGGGGCGTGGAAAAAACGCAAAGCGTCTAACTATGTAAAATTCTTACAAGACGAAGACGCTAAAATCGCCAAAGCCCGCAAAAAATAATGCAACTTAAAACTGCGTTGTTAAGTTTCATCTTACTGATCTGCCCGTGTGCGTTATGCTACGGGCAGCTCAGTTTTTTGGGTGTAAACGGCGAACGCGGTTATTCTGCCGTACGCGGAACGTACGTGTGGGATTTAGATAACAATTTTATTTTTACTCCGTCGTATGAATTTTACCGTCAATCGGATGCTCCCGATGTGGAAGAAACAGGTGCCACTTATCGTTACGGTTTGCGCGGCTCGTATGATTTTTCCGATGATTGGCGTGTATATATGCAAGGGTATTTTTTGCCCGAAGCGGTAGGAAACCGGGGCGTCAGTTATTTTGCGGGGGGGAGATATCATCCTTTTTTCCGCCATGGTATTTTCAAAGATCCGTTTATAGATGTGCGTATCGGACAAGGCCGTACCCGCACCCGCATAGACAGCATAGGTGTTTGGTTGGATGAACCGTACAAACAAGTAGAAACAAACGTCCGGGTAGAGGGTGGAACGGAAGTGGGTCCCTGGAACTTGAAAGCCGCGTGGCATAAAGTGATACAATATAATAACCAAGTCCAACCCGGTATTTCGTTTAGTTGGGCAGATATCCCGTATATGACGGCGGTGGTACAAGGGTTTTTGCGTTCGGCTACGGCCTTGCGTGTCAGTTACCCGACGTATTTGCTAACGCCTTATGCATCGGCGGCACGGTATGAATATGCCGAAACAGGCCGCCCGGCGGTAGCCGTTAGCGCGGGGTTAACACTTAAACAAGGAGCCTTTTCGTTTTCCGGCGGTGTAGAAGTGTTTGAACCGCGGCGCGAAGAAACGCGCAAGACTTTCTTTTCCATGTCGGTAGAAGTAGATTTTTAACCCGGTGAATTTTATGACAGAATTAGATTTACATTGTCAAATTGATGAAAAAGCATTCTCATGGACATTGTTTTTAACGCGGCTTTTTATTGGAAGTGTTTTAGCATATACCGTTATCGGTTGTTTATTATATTATCGTGGATTTTTATACAATGTTGCCGCCTTGGGTGTGCCGATGCCTGTTACGGTAGGTGTCGGACTGCTTGTAGTGCAATTATTATTATCGTTAATGTTGCTGTTGGGTTGGTTTACGCGTTTAGTATCGGGCCTGAGTGTGCTAGGCGCAGTGGCAGTAGGTTTTGTGTTTTTTGCCGGAGAATTCAACCGTATTTATATTGCGTTAATTATCCTTTTAGTTACCGCACTTCTTCCTTCGGTGTTATTAGGCCCGGGCAAGATCAGTTTAGATTATAAAAACGCGCAACGCCGCGCAAATCAGACATTTAGAGGTTAATTATGGCAAGTGCAGAAAATTCTACCTATATTAGTTTGGCAAATAAATATCGTCCGCAAAAATTTGAAGACATGGTCGGACAAGAAAGTATTTCTAAGACTCTTCAAAACGCACTTAAGTTAGGACGCGTGGCCCACGCCTATTTATTTTACGGTCCGCGCGGTTGCGGTAAAACAACTACCGCCCGTATTTTAGCAAAAGCACTTAACTGCACCGGGCACGCGGATAATAAACCCACCGCCGAACCTTGCGGAAAATGTCCCCAGTGTTTGGAAATTGCCCAAAGCGGCGATATGGATGTGTTGGAATTAGATGCTGCCAGTAATACACAAGTAGAAAAAGTTCGCGAAGCCATTATTGATACGGTGGCGTATGCCGCGGCGCGCGACCGTTTTAAAGTATTTATTTTAGACGAAGTGCACATGTTGTCTGCCAGTTCTTTTAATGCGTTACTCAAAACGATAGAAGAACCGCCGGCTCACGTTGTTTTCATTTTAGCAACCACCGAAAAACATAAAGTACCTGCCACTATTGTCAGCCGTTGCCAAACATTTCGTTTCCGCCCGCTGACAGTAGATGAAATTACCGAGCATTTATTAGATTTGTCCGGGGCGGAAAATATAGAATTAACTCCGGCCGCGGCTAAAATTATTGCTAAAAACGCTGGCGGGGCTATGCGTGATGCTCTTACGATTTTGGACCGTGCCATTGCTTACGGCGGTAACCGTATTGACGAAAAAATGGTGAGTGATATGCTCGGCTTAACGCCGGATGAGTTAATTAAACAAGCCATCGGTGCGTTAATTCAAAAAGATAATGATTCGCTGCATCAAGTATTTGAAACTATTAAAAACGAAGGATTTGATGCCAATTCCTTTTTGAAAGATTTGAAAAATGCGTTAGGCGAAGCGTTTTATTTTACGTTGGGCCAAGGCGCCGAGCCTTTTGCCGGAGCAAGCGAAGTCTTGGGAAAGGTAAGTCCCGGTTTTTTGGCGCAAGTATCCCGCAAAATTAACAAGATTTGCGAAGAAGTAAAATTTGCCGATAACGCGCTTATCAGTGCCGAAGTCGGTTTGTTTACGGTGATGGATAGTTGTTTGGATATTGCCGATTTTGTGCGGCGGTTGGAAGCGTTGGAAAACGGACAAGCGGCTTTACCGCCTTCTACTGCGCGCCCGACGGCTTCTCCCGCTTCACGCCCGACTCCGGTTGCTTCGGCTCCTCGCCAGGCGGTTACTAAACATTCATCTCCGACTTCCGCTGCTGTACCCGCCAAATCGTCTGCACCGGTTGAACAAAAACCGGCTACATTTGCTGCGAACTCCGCAATGCCGCTTTCCAACAAGGCATTGTGGGAAAAAATGGTGAAGTATTTTGAGAAAAGTCCGTTCGTATATGATGTCATGTTAAATTGTGATGTGTCGTTCCAAGACAATGAATGGACGATGTCTTTCTCGGCAGAAAAAGCGTTTTATCAAATTCCGGCCCAAAGTAAAATTGCGGAAATAGAGAAAGCCGCGTTAGATTTAGGCGGCCGGAAAATAACTATTAATCTGGCTGCAAATACTCCTACCGGCCAAACAGCCGCACGGGCGAAAAAAACACCGTCTGCGACTAAAGTCGGAAAAACGGTTAAAATTTTAGATGAAAAACCGCTTGCTATGCCTGAAGTAGTACATGCAGCCAAACCTTCCGACGGAGCCCCGGAAGAAATTAAAGATGTGTTAGATATGTTTTCCGGAGAAGTTGTGCAGGATAACGCATGAAAAGTTTAGACCGTTTTGTTCGCGCTTTGCGTCGCTTGCCCGGGGTTGGCCCTCGGCAGGCAGAACGTTTTGCCGCGTATTTCTTGCGTGCTTCACAAGGTGAAACGGAAGAATTTATCAGTGCATTATCGTCCTTGAAACAAGATATTAAATTATGCCAAACGTGTTTTTGTTACAGTGAAACGGAACAATGTCCCATCTGTGCAGATAAAGACCGCGATCATAGCCAAATTTGTGTGGTAGAAGATCCGCAAGATATTGAAGTGCTTGAAAAAACAAAAGCCTATAAGGGTGTTTATCATGTGTTACACGGGGCGATTTCTCCGTTAGACGGACGCAGCGCCGAACACGTTAAAGTGCGTGAATTATTAACCCGCGTACAAAATGCTCAACCTCCGGTGCGCGAAATTATTATCGCTACCGATCCGGATAGCGAGGGTGAAACAACTGCCTTATATTTAGCCGATTTGTTGCGCGGTCAAGTGGAACAAATTACCCGTATCGGATATGGTGTACCGCTTGGCGGCGATATTGATTATATAGACGAAATGACGCTTGGGTACTCACTCAAAGGGCGTACTAAAATTTAATGCATCCGTCGGTATATAAGCGGCCGCTGTTGTGGCTGGTAGTAGCGGTTGTGATTGGTTTATCTTTGTTCTATCGTCCTGCCATTTCCCCGCAGGACGTTTCGCGTTTTTTGCCGCAAAAAGAGGTAACTTTAACCGGTCAAGCAGTTACTTTCCCGGTAATTAAAAAAGATACACAAAATGTTTTTATAGATGTGTTTTCTGTGAACGGACAGAAAGCAACCGGGCGTGTATATGCGCGCATCGGTAATTTTTCGCCCCAATGGAAAGATACGCTTCAACTAACCGGACGCTTGCAAAAACCGTACGGAATAGATATCCCGGGGAATTTTGATTGGCGTTCTTATCTGGCTCAAAAGCATACCTATGCCGAAGTTAAAACTTCACAGGTAACAGTTGTTAAAAAGGCTGCGTGGTTTTGGCGTGCCGTGCGTGCGGTACGTCAAAAGATATTAACGGAACTGACCGATTCTTTCCCACCTCAAATTGCCGGTATAGCAGGTGGTATCCTGTTGGGGGAACGCGGGGAATTTCCGGCCGATTTATATGCGGCTTTTCAGCAAAGCGGGGCAATACACTTGCTGGTGGCTTCGGGCGGGAACGTCGGGTTTGTAACATTGCTTACGCTTGCATTGGGTTTTGCATTAGGCTTTAGCCGCCGCCCGTTACTGATTGTGTCTTTGTTGACGGCAGGCATTTATACGTTGGTAGCCGGAGCGGACGCCCCGTTGTTGCGTGCATATCTGATGACATGCTGTGCCTGCGTGGGTTATTTTCTGGGTAGAAACAGTGGTGTGTTTCAGGGTTTGCTCTTGGCGTGTTTGATTATTTTGGGGATTACGCCGTCTGCCGTATTTGATACCGGTTTTCAAATGTCTTTTTTGGCCACGCTTGCGATTGTAATTTGTTTGAATAATTACCGCATACCTGCTTCGTGGTCAAAAACAGTGCGGTTTTTTGCGCAGATTTTTCTGGCGACACTTTCCTGCCAACTTGTTTTACTTCCTGTGTTCACGAACGTATTTTATAGCGTTTCCTTAATGGGGCTAGTGTCTAATATGATACTCGTGCCGATGGCTTCCGTGTTAATGGGGCTTGGGTTTTTGTATGCGTTTTTAGCATCGTTACACGTGGGAGTAATTCTTTATTATCCGTGTTTATGGGGATTACAAATTTTCCAAACATTGGTGGAATTTTTCGCTTCTTTTTCATTATCTTCTATTTCGGCTACGGCGTGGAACGCGGGAAGTATAGTGGCTTATTATGTGGGGCTTTTTTGGATCAGCCAACTTCCCCATAAAACATTTGCACGTCGCTTATTTGTGCCTTGTTTGTTCGTGATGCTGGTAGCATTTTTCGGCGGGCGTTGGTATCAAAATCGTCCAACGGCCTACTTGCTTAGCGAGTGGAATAACCGTGCCGCTATTGTTCGTACAAATGGCAAAACAGCGATTGTGTTTAATGCGGGAATTTCGCCGGAGAAAATACAACGTGCTTTGGCGGCGTTGGGGATTTCCCGCGCGGAACTGATATTGCCGTTGTCAGGAGACCATTTGTTTGACGAAGTGTGGCCCGGGGATACATTTTCGCTGCCCGGAATTACCGTTCGGGCAACGTGGGGACTTAAACAAACGCAAGACGGTCGTGTGTATGAAGATACGGGATATACAGGCCGAAAAGATGAAAGTATTTCCTATTGTGTAGAAACAAACGCACGGGAAATTTGTATCGGTTCGCAAGCGCGGTTTTTAGTCCTTCCGGACGAAAAAACAGTTGCCGCATCCACTAACGCTACCGTAAAAACATGGTGGTAAATTTATAAAGTCACCGGCAAAGAGCCTTGCGCCGTTCGTTGTCCTAACAAAATTTCGGCCGCGGTTTCCTGAAATTCGGGGGCGGGGCTGAACGTATATAACGAAGTTTTAATTTTGAGTTCTTTGGGCAACGCCCACGGGCTGGCAAGCAAAACGCTTACACAATTTTCCGCATTTTCTACCGCTTTTTTTAGACGGACAATATCGTTTTCTTCCAACGCAATTTTTCCGGCAAACGCCTGATAGCGGCGCAGACAAATAATGAGTAAATTTTCTGCGCGCTCTGTAAAAGGAATTACGTTCACACCGTTTTTCTTTAACGTGTTGAGCAAAGGTGTAACGGAAGTCTTTCCGTCATCTCCTACGACGATATATGAAACAGTTTGCCCGGGCTTGAACGACGATAAATCCCCGCGTTTGACGATGGCTTTTTGGGCCGTGCGGCGCGGAAAATCGGTGTGCCAAAGAACGGGAGAAGTCATTGCCGGACGCGTTTGAATTTTTTTACATAAGACGTCTTGATGACGGAGTGCACGTGAAATAATTTCCGGTGATATTTTTGTTTCTTCCAAAAACGTTAAAAGTTCAGACGGATTTTGCGGAACAAGTAAAATGTCCGCCCCGGCTTGTAAGGCTTTTAAGGCGGCGGTTTTTTCGTCGCCGATGGCTTTCATTAAAAGCGCATCGGTGAGTATGCACCCGTCGTAACGGAATTGGCCCCGTACAATTTCTTTTACGATTTTTGGCGAAAGAGAAGCCGGGTTTTCAGCGTCAATTTCCGGGATAAGTAAATGCCCAAACATTACGCTGTCGGTAGCATCTAACAAGGCAGAAAATGGTACCAATTCACGCGCGAGCAATTGAGATTTTGTTTTATGTAAAACGGGGAGAGATACATGCGAATCGGTGGTGGTGTCGCCATGTCCCGGGCAATGTTTTATGCTGGATAACACCCCGCCGTCGTTAAGACCGCGTAAAAACGCGCGTCCGAGGCGGATAACCTGTTGCGGATCGTTGCTAAAGGCGCGCGTATTGACGATCGGGTTAAGCGCATTATCGGCTAAATCTAAAACAGGAGCAAAGACCCAATCTACGCCTAAACTGCGCGCTTGATGCGCCGTTAAAAGACCTTTTTCATACGCTAAATTTTCATCGTTCGCCGCCCCCAAAGCCATGTTGGACGGAAGCAGCGGCGCGTCTGGCAACCAGCGCCCAAGGCCGTCTTCGTAATCGGCAGAAATGAGTAAATTTTCTAACGGAGAAACTTGACGTACCGCTTTTGTAAATTCAGTTATTTTTTCGCGTGTGCCGCCATAAATACAAAACCCGCCCACCCCGCGTTTGGCTAAGGCGAGGGCTTGCTCTAGCGGGGTTTTATCAAACCAAAAACCGGGGTGAATTAAGCGGGCAATGTTCATAGTGTAATTTTCCCTAATATGCAGGCACGTTTGGCGCCGGTAGCCAACGGGCAGTGATTGATTTTTCGGTGTAACGCCAGCCATGCAAACAGCGCAAACGCCGCGGCTTCTTTGGCTTGCGGATCTATACCGTAATCTTGCGAAGAAACTATTTTTATATGCGGAAGTTCTTCATGCAAAAACGCAAGCAAGGTTTTGTTATAACATCCGCCGCCGGACACAATCATTTCTTGTTGGTAGCGGTGCGGAATAAACCGGCCA
Organism: Candidatus Avelusimicrobium luingense; assembly: GCF_902757105.1. NCBI lineage: Bacteria > Pseudomonadati > Elusimicrobiota > Elusimicrobia > Elusimicrobiales > Elusimicrobiaceae > Candidatus Avelusimicrobium > Candidatus Avelusimicrobium luingense. The sequence goes on along the minus strand of NZ_CACVTK010000003.1, from coordinate 24,024 downwards.
ATTTGCTCGGCTATCGCGGCGGCTGTAAAATACGTGACGGTGGAAATTTGGTCGTATGCGTTGATAATCGGCCCGAAATAACGGGCTAAATACGCACGCCCGAAATCGTTTTTGTCTAAACTCTTGGGCGGCTTTTGCTTAAAAAACGGTTGAGTGAGTAAATTTTTTACACGGGCTTTGTCCGGCGTTCCTTTGGCGGCAAGAGCACCATTTTTATCAAACGGTTTTTGAAATAAAAGTTGTGCGCATAAATCAATTAAACTGTTAGCGGGCCCCACATCAAACCCTTGCGTTTTTACTTTTTTACCGACGAGCGATATATTGGCTATACCGCCTAAATTAAGTAATATTTTCGGCTTTCCCTGTCCGAAAATATATTCATCAAAAAACGGTATTAACGGCGCGCCTTGCCCGCCCAGTGCCATATCTTTCGCACGAAAATCACTCACTACCGGCACATTAAATTTAGCGGCCATAAATTCCGGCACGCCCAGTTGCAAGGTATGCGGAATTTTTGCGTTAGGCGCATGTACGATAGTTTGACCATGCGAGCCTATAACGCTGATATCGTTAGGAGAAAGATGAAATTGTTTTAAAAATCGCGCGACTGTTTTGGCATATAATGCACCGAGTTCATAGTTAAGTTCGCTGAGTTGCGCGGCGTTTAATTCGTAGGCGTGTAATAGTTTTTGTTGTAATTGCGGAGTATATTTATAGTTATGAAAAAATAGCACACGAAACGGACGAATCTGCACTGCGCAGACGGTTAAACCGTCGGCACTTGTGCCGCTCATGAGTCCCAGTGCTAGTTTAGTCATCTATTATTTCCCCCAAAAAACCGTTGGCGCGGTTTAATTTTTTTTGTGCTTCTTGGCGTGATAAATTTTTGCGGTGCATTACGATAGCCGTTTTGACTTTTCCGCCGGAATTTTTCAATAATTTAGCCGCGGTTTTTTCATCGGTTCGGGCGATTTGTTCAATTAGCCGCACGGCACGCGCTACCAATTTTTTATTCGTAGGTTTAACATCCACCATTAAATTACCGTATGTCTTTCCGCACAAAGCCATGGCTCCGGTGGTAATAGCATTTAAGGCCATTTTAGTGGCGGTTCCCGCTTTTAAGCGTGTAGAACCGCTTAATGCTTCCGGCCCGGTGCATAAATAAATATGAATATCCGCATGGGATGTGTCGGCCTCGGGATTACATGAAATGAGTGCGGTATGGGCGCGTAATTTTTTTGCTTGTTGCAACGCGCCTAACACATAGGGCGTGTGACCGTTTGCCGTAATGCCGATAATAAAATCATCTTGCGCGGCGGTGTTGCGGATATCTTCCGCCCCTTGTTTAGCGTTATCTTCCGCCCCTTCTTGCGCGCGAAACATAGCCGGTTTTCCGCCGGCGATAATTCCAAAAATTTCCGTCGGGCATGTGCTGAACGTGGGCACGCACTCGGCGGCTTCCAATACGCCCAGCCGCCCGCTGGTGCCTGCTCCTACAAAAATAATTTTATGTTTAGTTTGATAGGTTTTTGCGGCTAAAGAAATAGCGGCTGCAATTTCGCGGTTTGCTTTTTTGACAGCGCGTGCCGCATTGAAATCTTCTGCATTTAATACACGCGCCAACTGCCGCGGAGTAAGGCGGTCTAAGTGCGTAGTGCTAGCATTGATTTGTTCGGTTGGCGACAAATTTTTCATATTATTTTTGTTTTTCCGCTTCATCTAATACGTTGATTTTGAAACAAAGCGGTACGACGGCAAATGAACATAAACTGATCAATGCCGTTACCCAGAAAAACTGTTCGTAGCCAAGGGCCATTTGCATTTTGCCGGATAACATAGACGGCACCATCATACCTAAGGCCATAATACCGGTTGAAATGGCATAGTGGGATGTTTTATAAGCCCCTTGCGAGACATACATAATAAATACGGTTAGCGCCATCATGGCTAACCCATAGCCGAAATTCTCTAACGTAATTAAGGTGGCAATTACGGCAATTCCCGGTTTGGCAACGGCCAAATAAACATAAAAGAAATTCGGCAGTACAAGTAAGCACGCAAACGGCCAAATACATTTTTTGAAACCATATTTGCCGAGCAACCATCCGCCCAGTAAATTGCCTACGATAATGCCGCCGAGTCCCAGCGTGCCTTTAATAAGCCCCACTTTTTCCATGCTTAAGCCGAGGGCACCGTCGGTAACGGGTTTTAATAAGAATAGCGGAACGACTTTTTCCAGCAATGCTTCACCGAAACGGTACACCAGAATAAATAGCAAAATATAGAGAATGTTTTTTTGTGTAAAGTAGGAACCGAACGCTTCTTTCCACGCGGTGGCGGTGGAAGACGAAACGGGTTTGTCTTGTTCCGGCCGGGGTAAAATGTATGCATGAAACGCGGCAAACACTAAAAACAAAATGCCTAAAAAGCCGAATAAGCATACCCAATTATATGGTTTGGCTACTAATCCGCGCTCGGCTAAAGCCCCGGTCAGCGAAATGAAAATTCCGCTACCTAAAATCATCGCCAAGCGATAGAAAATGGTACGCACCCCAACAAAGTTAGATTGGTCTGTCGGCGTGAGTGCAAACAAATAATATCCGTCGGTCGCAATATCCAAAGTGGCGGATGCAAATGCACCGAAAAAGAAACCAAATAAGGTAAGTGTAAAAATAGTTTGAAGGCCGCTTTCTTGTGCATGCAAGAAGGTAATAATTCCTACTATCCCCGCAATGGCCAAAAACACCGCGGAAAGCAACGTTTGCGCCCCCAACAGCCACCGGCGTTTGGTAGAGTGCGCATCTACCAAAGGGCTCCAAAACATTTTAAGTATCCACGGTAAATACAGCCACCCCGTCCAAAACGTGATAGCGTCATTGGGGAGTTTTAAGTCTGCATACAACAAAACCGATACCGTGTTAATAACGATATAGGGGAATCCTTCGGCTAAATATAAAGTGGGGATAAAACCCCAAGGGGAAGTTGTCTTTTTCATTTGAATGCGTATTTCCCGGCCAGCAAATTAGCCAGCGGTCGGGTGGTTTCGTTTTTCTCAAAAATCATTTTGATAATGGCCGTAAGCGGTACGGCGAGTAAAGCCCCCATCACGCCCCAAACAAGTGCCCAGAAAATTAAGCATGCCAGCACGATAATAGGGTCTAAATCCATTCCTTTTCCTAACCATTTTGTTTCTAAAATGTTACCGATAACAAAGTGAATAGTAGTCAGTAAAACAAGCACAAGCACCATGCGCCAATCAAACCCGTATTGCAAAAATAATACGGGCATCGGCAGTACGGTGGAAATAAAAGGCCCGATGTTGGGAATAAAATTCAGTACAAAAGTCAGTACGGCTAACATGGAAGCCAGTTCGGTTTTGACCGAGGCAAGCACCAACCACGTGCATACCGCCGCCAATAAAGAAACGAAAATTTTAATCATCAGATAAAACGCAATTTGCTGTTGGATATGACCGACGAGAGAGGGTTTGTCGGTAGTGGCTTTGCCCATGAAAATAAAGATAACAAATAGCGTAATCAGCATTAAATTGGTAATAATGCTCATTAAAGTTCCGCCTAAACTTTTGACGAAGTTAAACACAGGCAGCTTGGCCGCATTTTCCAAGACGAATTGGGCGTTGATGTTCACCCCGTATTTTTGCGCATGGCCTAAACACCAATCTAACGAATCGTTCAAACGGTCGGCGTAAATATCCGCGCCGTGGATAAAACTTTCAATAGAGTTTGAGATAAACAATACCGCTGCCGATACCAACGCTAAAAACGCTACAAAACTGATGATAAGCCCCAACGTATATGGAACGTGCCATTTGCGTTTCAGTCTTTCCGCCAATGCGCCGGCCAAGGTGGAAATAAAAAGCGCAATGATAAACGGCATTAAAATACTTTTAGTGTAGACGAGTACGGCGGTAGCCGCCGTCCCGGCTAGGATCATCAGACAAATGTTATTGATGGGGGCTAATTTTTCGGTAGCAGACTTAAAAGACATAGTTTTCTCCTATAAAATTAGTATAGCATACCGAGCGGAATTTGTAACGCTCAACAAAAAAGCATCCCTTATGGGATGCTTTCTAAATATGGGCAGTACAGGGTTCGAACCTGTGACCTTCCGCGTGTGAGGCGGACGCGCTACCGCTGCGCCAACTGCCCTAAAATACAAATTTTTATTTCTCTTTTCATTGGCGCTTTAGTAGCGGTCCGCTAAGGCGGACGAACTTTGTGTTACAAGCGCTGCGCCAACTGCCCGGAAATATATTTTATTATATCATATTTACAGGATACCATTCGTATTTAATTGGGAACATAATTTCTTTTGTACGTTCGTCCCCGTGGAATAAGATTGGCAGACGATTTTTTCGGGATCCGATCTGTCTATGAGAATATAATAACGCTGTTGCGTCGGCACGCGTTCGGCTACGGCAATTTGTCCGTCTCCCGTACCGCGGCATGTATAGGCAAAGTCTTTCGTCACTAAACGGTTTTGCCCGACCACTAAAGAAGTGGACGCGTGCGGAATTTCAATATCTAAACTGTCCATTTCGTCAAAAGTGGCGTATACGCCGTTGGCTAGGAAATAGCGTTGTTGGGCTTCGGCAATTTTCCGCACCAACAAAACGGCTTCAACCATGCGGGCTTTTTCCACTGCTTTTTGATATTGCGGTAACGCTACGCTGGCCAAAATGCCGATAATCAAAACAACTACTAATAGTTCAATGAGCGTAAATGCTTTGTTATTCATAAACAATCTCCTTGCGGGTTTGTGGTTGCTATCATAGTATCATTCTTTTCTCAATGTGGGATTTTAATTTGCCAATAAGTATAAGAGAACTGCATTTTGCAGTACATACGAATTTGTTATACTATAATTGTCTGTAAATTCGCATAGTAAGCAGAATAACAAGGAGACAGAAAATAAATCTATGGAATGGGGATTATTATTTAACGCATTTATCGGTGTTTTGGCCATTTTGAACCCGATTGGTAACATGCCGATTTTTTTGGAATATGTAGAGAACGAATCTCCGCGCGTGCAACGTGCGGTCGGGCTTTTAATGTCCCTTTCTATTTTTGTTTTATTGCTTATTTTCTTTTTATTCGGTAACCGCATTTTAACGATGTTTGGTATTACGCTGCCGGCGTTTAGACTGGCGGGCTCCATTATGATTTTACTGATCGGGCTTCGCATGTTGCAGGGGAAAAGCAAATTTGAACAACACGGCATTGAAACAACGGCTCCCGCCGGCAATACATTTGACCAAGCGCGTAACAGTTTGAGTCATATTTTGGTGCCGGTAGCCATGCCGCTTTTTATCGGCCCCGGCAGTATTACCACCGTTATTTTGTATGCGGAGAAAAGCGACTCGCTGCTGATGTCGCTTATGATGATTTTAGTATTGTTTGTCAGTTCGTGTATTGTAGCGCTGGTGCTTGTGGGCGCGCCGTATTTGTTCCAAAAAATCGGCCGCAACGGTACGCAAATCGTCATCCGGTTTATGGGTATGATTTTGTGTGCGATTGCCATGCAGTTTATGATTGACGGTGTATCGCAATTACTCCCCGGCGTGTTGGATACCGCGTTTATTCATACTCCGGCTACACACTGATCGGATAGTTTTTCTGGCGGCTTTGGGCCGCCTTTTTTTATATGACGTCTATGTTCAAACTCGTTTCCAAATTTAGTCCGGCGGGCGATCAGCCCAAAGCCATTGACGCTCTTACCAAAGGCGTATTAGCCGGCAAGACGCGGCAAACGTTACTCGGGGTAACCGGGTCGGGCAAAACATTTACAATGGCAAACGTTATTGCCCGTTTGAATAAACCCACACTTATTTTATCACCCAACAAAGTATTAGCCGCGCAGTTATATGCCGAGTTTAAGCAGTTCTTTCCGGAAAATGCCGTAGAGTATTTTATTTCGTATTACGATTATTACCAGCCCGAAGCGTACATCCCGCAGACGGATACTTATATTGAAAAAGATTCCGCCGTCAACGAACATATTGATAAGTTGCGTTTGAAAGCAACGACTTCGCTTACGTCGCGCAAAGATGTAATTGTGGTGGCATCGGTGTCGTGCATTTACAACATCGGCTCGCCGGACAGTTTCCGCGAAATGCGTATTTACGTCAAACAAGGTATGGAAATGACGCGCGCGCAACTATCGGGCTATCTGATTAAAATTCAATATCACCGTGATGAAATGGAATTTACGTCGGGGCAATTTCGCACTCGCGGCCCGAATATAGATGTAATGACACCATATAGTCAAAACGCTATCCGTATTGAATTTGCCGGAAGGACGATTGCACATATTTACGAAATTCACCCCATTACGGGAAATATCATGGCCGAATTAAAAGAAGCGTGGATCTACCCTGCTAAACATTTTGTGGCGACGGATGAAGATACCCAAAACGCCATTGAACAAATCCGTGCCGATTTGCAAGTGCGCCACGCAGAACTGTTGGCCCAAGGCAAAGAAATGGAAGCCTACCGCATTAAACAACGCACCGAGTACGATTTGGAAATGCTGGAGCAGGCAGGGTTTTGCAGCGGTATAGAAAATTATTCGCGTTATATGGACGGGCGCAAACCCGGAGAACGGCCATCCACGTTAATAGATTATTTCAAACGCTATGATGATTTTTTGTTAATGGTGGACGAATCACACGTGGCCTTGCCGCAAGTGCGCGGTATGTTTAACGGAGACAGGGCCCGCAAAACCATGTTGGTAGATTTCGGTTTTCGCTTGCCGTCCGCATTAGATAATCGCCCGCTTAAATTTGAAGAATTTGAAAGTTTAATGCCCTCCACCGTGTTTGTGTCGGCTACGCCGGGCCCGTATGAACTGACCGTTTGCGGTAATAACATTGTGGAACAAGTAATTCGCCCCACCGGGCTCGTGGACCCGAAAGTGGAAGTACATCCCACCGCCGGGCAAATTGACCATTTGGTGGAAAAAATCAAGGAACATACCGCTAAAAACGAACGTACGCTAGTGCTGGCTTTAACGAAAAAAACCGCGGAAGATTTAAGTACCTATTTTACCGAACATAACATCAAAACGCGTTATTTGCACTCCGATATTGAAGCCTTGGACCGCGTGGAAATTTTGAAAGAATTTCGGCAGGGGAAATTTGATGTTCTTGTCGGTATTAACTTGCTGCGCGAAGGAATTGATATTCCGCAAGTGGGGCTGGTGGCGATTTTAGGTGCTGATAACGAAGGCTTTTTGCGTAACACTACCACGCTTATCCAAATTTCCGGCCGTGCGGCGCGTAATGCGGGCGGCGAAGTAATCTTATATGCCGACCGAAAAACCGATTCCATTAAATATGCCTTAACCGAAATGAACCGCCGCCGTGAATTGCAAGAAGCGTATAATAAAGAACATCACATTACGCCTAAAACCATTCAAAAAGCGGAAGTGGAACTGAAAGAATTTGAACAACAAACTAAAACAAGTGCTTTCGGTATTTTGGCAGATTCGCTACCGGTGCCGACGGCCAAAAACATTAAAGCGGTGGAAAAAGATATTGAAGCGCAAATGCGCCAAGCCGCCGACGCACTTAACTTTGAACTGGCCGCCGAACTGCGCGACCGTTTGTTTGAACTAAGACAAATGAAATTAAAATAAGGAAGATTTATGCAAGATACATTAACCGTACAATCAGTAACAAAAGTGATCGGGCTGGAAAGTATAGACAGCACGCAAAATTTAGCCAAAGAACTTGCTTTGTCCGGCGAGCCGGAAGGCACGATGGTGCTTTCCTGCAGCCAAACAGCGGGACGCGGCCGGTATGAACGGAGTTTTGACTCCGGCGAGGGCGGGGTATATTTCACTTTGATTTTGCGTCCGCAAAAACCTGCCGCGTGTAATGCGTCACTCAGCGTGCGCGTCGGCGAGGCCGTCGCCCAAACTTTAACGGACATGTTTGGTTTCAAAACGAAAATTAAAGAGCCCAACGATGTGCTCGTGTGGGATAATGCGGCCCGCAAATGGAAAAAGATTTGCGGTATTTTAATAGAAACTTCCGCCGGAGAATGTGCCGATCACTGGATGTTGGTGGGCGTTGGAGTGAACGTCAACAACCGCTTGCCCGCTTCGTTAAAAGACAGTGCGGTCAGCGTTAAACAACTGGTGGGCGAAGAAGTCCTTAAAGAAATTTTCTTGGAAGAACTTTTAGAAAATTTCTGGCGCGAATATGCGTGTTGGCTGGCTTCGGTGCGGTAAAATTAGTTTAAGATAAAATACTTTCCGGCATTGAATCCGTATTGTTGCCCGAAAGCGATGTCTTCTCTACCTAAACTTTGGCAGATTTGTTTGGCCAGATTGTTTTTGTGAATAGCATCTGCGACGTGGCAATAAAACTTTCCGGAATTTCCATAATTTCCCTTATTTTCTAAATCAATTTCAAAAGCGGGAAGATTTGGGCTGGATGCTATAGCCCCGCAAGCACGTTTTTCAAAGCAGGCATAGGAATATTTGTTTTCAAATAAGGGGTTGGGCCACGTTCCTATGAGATTGCTTGAAATTTCTATATCTAATTCATTGATATCGTTTGTATAATCGCCGGTGGCCATAAAATACACTTCTTGTGCATTGGCAATAGCGCGCACCATATTCATGGCTTCCGTTGCTCGGCTTTTGCATACTGCTTTTTGGTATTGCGGCAAGGCCACACCGGCTAAAATGCCGATAATCAAAACAACTACTAATAGTTCAATAAGCGTAAATGCTTGTTTGTTCTTCATATTGTTTGCTCCTTTGTTGTTTTTTACCGTCCCTTTATTATCGTTTTTTTTTTTGATTTGTCAAGAGCGATTTAGTAAGCCTGTAAATTTACGACAATAACAACAAAAAACCCGCGAAAAACTCGCGGGCTTTTTTTAAGTAAAGATTAGTTTTAGTCGCCGATGGCGCGTTTGACTTTGGCAATAAAGTCTTTCAGCACAAACGGTTTGGCGCAAAAGCCTTTAACTTGCGGATACGGCATGAACATTTTTTCCGATTCCAACAAGGCTGACGACACAATAACCGGAGTGGACGATAAAATTTCGTCTTCGTGCATAATGCGCACAATGCTCGCACCGTCTAATCCGGGGAGCATTACATCTAAAATCACTAAATGCGGCATGACTTGTTTCATCATGGCAATAGCGTCACGTCCGCTTTGGCAGGTATATACATCATACCCGGCGCGTACCAACACAATGCGTAGGAGTTCTACGATAGCGGGTTCATCTTCCACAATTAAAATTTTCTTTTTCATAGTTTTCGTTTCCTTTGTTCTCTTATTATTTATTATACTTTTTTATATGACAAAAAAAAGTTTTAATGCATCTGTATTGCCCAAAATGCGTGCTTTTTGTGCACGGCTTATCAACCAAAAAGATGCGGTTCTCGTCGGCTTTAGCGGCGGGGCGGACTCTGTTTGCCTGTTGCATTTTTTGAATTATCTGTCCCGCGAAAAACATTTCCGGTTAGCGGCTGTGCACATCAATCACGGCTTGCGCGGGCGCGCGGCTACGGCAGATGCCGCCTTTTGTAAACAGTTTTGCGCCGCCCATCACATTGAATTTTTTGTAGAAAAAGCCGATGTGAAAAAAATTGCACGTGAGTATAATTTGTCCCCCGAACACGCCGCGCGTAAAGCGCGTTATCAAAAATTGTCGCAAGTGGCTCGCAAATGGGGGGCCACCAAACTGGCGCTGGGTCACCATTTGGACGATCACGTTGAAACCATTTTGCTTAATCTCTTGCGCGGCACGAAAGCCAAAGGGCTAACGGGAATTCCGGTGCGCCGTCCGTTAACTTCGTCGGTAGAAATCGTCCGGCCTTTGCTCTGTATCACGCGCGAAGAAACGGAAACCTATGTTAAACAGAATGGTCTTTCCTATGTTACCGACCAAACCAACTTTGATGATAAATTCACCCGCAACTGGGTGCGCGGTACGTTACTGCCGTTGTTGGAAACCAAGCAACCGCAAATCAAACAGCATTTAGCGCAAATGGCTCAGGAAATTGCCCGCCTAATTTGATACCATATAAATATGGCTAGTATCGTGTTAGAAGAATCCCGTAAATTGGGTATCAAAATTACAGGGCTTACTTTCCGCTCGCAAGAAGTTGAGCCGGGGTTTGTCTTTTTTGCGCTCAAAGGGGCTAATGTGGACGGTAACCGCTTTATTGCACAAGCCGTTCAAAACGGGGCCGCTCTTATTGTTTCCGCACAAGAGCAAGCGTTATCTGTTCCGTTTTTGCTCTCGCACGATATAGATAAAGATATGGCCGATGCCGCTTATGAATTTTACGGCCGTCCGTCGGATTCTTTGGGAATGATCGGCGTAACCGGCACAAAAGGTAAGACGTCAATTGCGTATCTTTTGGAAAGTATTTTAACACAAGCCGGACGTAAGGTCGGTGCGTTGGGAACGGTTAGTTACCGCATTGCGGGACGCAAAATTTGCGACGCGCCCAACACCACACCCGCCGCATTAGTATTATTCAAATTGCTGGCGCAAATGAAAGCGGAAAATTGCCAAAACGTTGTGATGGAAGTGTCTTCCCATGCGTTGGAACTCCAGCGGGTACGGCATATTTGGTACGATACCGCTATCTTTACCAATTTGCAACGCGACCATTTAGATTTTCACCAAACGTTTGAAAACTATTTCAAGGCCAAAGTAAAACTGTTTGAAAATATCGCCGATACCAATAACCCTAAACCACACCGGGCCGCTATTATCAATATAGATGATCCGTACGGACAAAAATTAGCCGATATGTTGCAAGGCCGCGTGCGCGTGATTACTTTTGCGCAAGAAAACGCAGCCGATTTCCGTGCAACGAATATCCGCGAGTTTTTAACGCATACGGAATTTGAAGTTAACGGCCACAAAGCACGTATCAATTTATTAGGAAAGCACAATGTTTATAATGCGCTGGCCGCTTGGGCCGCGGCGGTTGCCAACAATATACCGGAAGAAGTAATTTTGAAAGGGCTGGCCGCACTGCCCGGAGTGCCGGGACGGATGGAACGAATTGCCGGCAAGCAAGATTTTTTTGCGTTTGTAGATTTTGCTTATACCGATGAATCATTGCAACGTGCTTTTGCCACGATTAAACCCTTTCAAAAAGGCAAAGTGTTTTTAGTGTTCGGGTGTGGCGGACAGCGTGATAGAACCAAACGCCCTTTAATGGGTAAAACCGCTTGTACCAATGCCGATTACGTTTTTCTGACAAACGATAACCCGCGTTGCGAAGATCCAAAACAGATTTTTAATGATATTTTAGCGGGTATGCAAGGTTGCACCAATTATGAAATCGTTCCCGACCGTGCCGAGGCCATCCGCCGCGCATTAACGGCTGCACATAAAGATGATATCGTCATTGTGGCGGGAAAGGGGCATGAAAATTACCAACTGGTCGGAACGGAGAAAAAGCACTTTTCCGATCAAGAAGAAATTTTAGATTTTTTGCGGGAGAAAAAATATGTTTAAATTAGCCGTATGGCAACATAAAAAAGCGGGGGTGCTCGGTTTGGGTAAAAGCGGGCGTGCGGTAGCCGAACTGCTTGCCGCGCATCATATCCCGGTGTTAATTAGCGAAGATGCCCCTGTGGCGCACGTTAAAACTTTTTCTCCCGGTATAGAAGTGGAGACCGGCGGGCACAGCGAAAAATTATTTGCCTGTGATTTTTGGATAAAAAGCCCCGGCATGTCGCCGCATTCCCCGGTACTTTTAGAAGCCCGCAAACGCCAAATTCCGGTATTTAGCGAGTTGGAAGTGGCGATTGCCTTTATGCCTAAAAAAGTACGCGTGTTTGCCGTTACCGGTACCAACGGGAAAACAACTACAACGGCATTGCTCGGTGAAATTTTGAAGGCAGATGCCGCCGAAAAATTGCCCAAGCGCAATGTGTTTGTTTGCGGCAATATCGGCAACCCGATTTCTCATATCGCGGATAAAGTACAACCCGGTGATGATATTGTGGTAGAAGTTTCCAGTTACCAATTAGAAGATAGTACCTATTTCCGTCCGCATGTGGCGTGTTTATTAAACATTACGCCGGATCATTTGGAACATCATGGCGGCATGCGCAACTATATCAAAGCCAAAGGCAAAATCTGCAAGAATCAACGCTCTAATGATATTTTTGTGGTCAACGGGGCGGATGTGTCGTGTGCCGAACTGGCCGAAAAAGCCAAAAGCCGGGTGCTTGCCTTTTCCACCTATCCCAAACATTTGCTTAAAACCAATGTGTTTTTTGACGGAGATGAACTGATTTTCAGCGAAGGGCAACAACTGCGTCCTCCGCAATTAAAAGGCATGCACAATATAGAAAATGCCATGGCGGCTGCGCTGATGGCTTTAAGTGCGGGCGTCATGTCGGATACGATACAACGCGTGTTTGATAATTTTAAGGCGATGGAACACCGCATTGAGCAATTTGCGTATCACCGCGGTGTTGTGTATGTTAATGATTCCAAAGCCACCAATTTAGATTCTACGATTACCGCCTTAAAAAGTTTTGATAAGTGTAATAATATCTGGCTGATTTTAGGCGGGCGCGATAAAGGCGCTTCGTATGAAATTCTGTTACCCTATTTGAAAGATTACTGCAAGCGCGTGTTAACTATCGGCGAAGCGATGGATAAAATCGAGCGCGAACTAAACGGCTATCCGGTGGTGCGTTGCGAAACGTTGGAAAACGCCGTGGACGCCGCCATGAAAAACGCGCAAAAAGGCGATATTGTGCTACTCTCTCCGGCGTGCGCTTCGTTCGACCAATTCAAAAGTTTTGAAGACCGCGGCCGTGTGTTTAAGCGCTTGGTGGACGCACGCATTTTCAAAGACCGCACTTCTTCTTCCAAAAAATAAGTCATAAAAGAAACGCAAATGTTTTGATTCGTTTTTGCTATACTTGTTAAAGGATATCCCTACTTATAAAAAGGAGCCCGGATATGAAAAATAATCAGGCATTCACGCTTATTGAATTATTAGTCGTTGTTCTTATTATCGGTATTTTATCAGCCGTCGCCTTACCGCAATACCAAAAAGCGGTTTGGAAAAGCCGCGCGGCACAACTTTTTACTTCGGTAAGAAGTTTGGCTACTGCCCAAGAAGCCTACCATATGGCCAACGGAACGTATGCTAATTCTTTTGAAGAATTATCTCTTGGCTTTGATAATTTGCAAAGCACCACCTCCCCTGTCGTTGGTGTAAGTACGTTGTCATCGGATGCTATACGCACCAACGAAAATATGGAGTTAAGTATTAACAATGCCGCTAATAGTTTTGTATTGAGTTCGGCATTTTTCAAAACGGGGCCTTATTTGGGTGCCGGGTTTATCTTTGTGCATGTAGATCCTACCAATACCCTGGATCAGAAAATTTATTGTGTAGAACGCACCAACTATGTAAGTACCGCCGGAAGTTTTTGCACGAAAGTATGGGGTACCAATGATTTGAAGTTAACGCAGTGGAGCGCACGCTATTACGAAATGAAATAGTTTTTCGCTAAAACTAAACCGCCCCGCTTTTGTATAAGCGGGGCGGTTTTTTTGTTGTTTCCAATACTATTTGCTAAAGGCCATACAACAATTTCCGAGCATGCAGTTTTTGCACGCGGATGACGGTTGATGTTCTTTCAAAGCCGCAAGTAATTTGCGGGCAAAGTCCGTCAGTGTCGGATCGCGCGCGCCGAGTACCAGCATAATGTCGCCCGGCTTTGCGGCGGCCGCCATTTCGGCCAGCAAATGTTCGCGGCACCCGTCGTAACTTACGTTCACGCCGCGTGCTTTTAATCCTTCATAAACAGTACGGCACGAAACACCCGGCGGGATTGTTCCGCCCGGATAATATACTTCGGTTAACCACAAGTGGTCATTGGGGCCGATGGAGCGCGCGAAACTTTCCACAAATTCATTTGTTAATAATTTAATGGAAGTGAACGCGTGCGGTTGATAAAACGCAAGTACCCGTTTGCCGCGTAAGTGTGCGGCGGCAATAGTAGCCGCGAGTTTATGCGGGTTGTGCGCAAAATCGTCCACCACTTCAATTTTGTTATAACTGCCGATACTTGCAAACCGGCGGGCAATTCCTTGGAATTTGTGCAAGGCTTTAGCGCACGTTTCCAAATCTACGCCTAACTCTAATGCGGCGGCTACTGCGGCGGTAGCGTTGGCCACGTTGTGAAGCCCCGGCACTTGCAAACGGAACGGTTGGCCTTTAATGGTAAAGTCCGAACCGAAACCGTCCACTTTAATTTCCGTGGGGTGAATGTCCCCGTAGGACATGCCAAAAGTTTTTGCGCCCGAAGAAATCGCTTGCAAATTGGGTTCTTCCGCATTGACGATAGCCGTTTTACAATGCGAAATAAATGCTTTGAAATATCCTTGTAAAATTTCAATTTCTTTATGGTCTTTTTGTAAGTTCAAACACAGCCCCAAATACGGTTTGTATTTGACGATAGACCCATCGCTTTCGTCGGCTTCAATGACGAGCAAATCGGAATCTCCTTTATATACATTTCCGAAAACGCCCTGCTCTTTTTGTAACGATAAAATAGCCGCACCCGTAATCACCGACGGTTGCAACCCGGCAAACGCTAAAATATCATATACCATGGCGGTGGTGGTACTCTTGCCGCTCGTGCCGGAAACGGCAATCGTGCGGTGCGTGGCTACGTGTTTAGCTAAAAGTTCCGAGCGGTGCATGGTGGGGATGTTGAGCGCCCGCGCTTTTTGAAGTTCGGGGTTATCTTCTTCAATGGCGGAAGACAAAATCACAAGTTCTGTTTTTTCATCAATACCGCTTCCGTCTTGCGGGAATAATTTGACGCCTAATTTTTTCAAATAATCCCACAAGGCCATATCGGTGTATCCTTTGCTGATCAACCGATCCGAGCCGGTTACTTCGTCGTTACCCATGGCGTGTAGTTGCGCAAGCGCGCTCATGCCTACTCCGCCGATTCCAATAAAATGAATTTTCATTTTTTAAGTTCCTTTAATTTGAATTTTGCATAGTCCGACATGGTATAAAATCCGCCTTCGCGCGCTACAAGCCACGCCGCGATTTCTAAGGCTGATTTAGCAAATAAATCGCGGTTGGTTGCTTTGTGCGTGAGGGTGATTTCATCGAATGGGGACGAAAATTGAATTTCGTGCGTACCGACTGTTTCTCCGATACGCTCATAAGTTACTTGCTCCGTCGGAAAATTCAACACATCGGCTAACCGTTTGGCGGTGCCGCTGGGAGCGTCTTTTTTATGAATGTGGTGAATTTCGTGCACACGCAGATTATATCCGTTATACATTTGCGCGGCTTGTTTGGCAAGTTGTGTAAAAAAGTAGACACTCAAACTGACGTTTGGAGCAAAAAATACCGGAATTTTTTCTTCCTGTTGCATTTGAAATAAAAATGTCGCCGGTAAATTAGTTGTTCCTGTTAAAAAGGGTTTATGATGATATTTGGCAAGGGCAAACGCTTCTTGAGCGCCTTGCGGAGTTGAAAAATCAATGACAATATCAAAATCGGTATTGATTTCCTGTCCGGCACTACGGGTGGCACTTACTGTTAAACCCAGTTGCGGGTTCTCGCCGATTAAACGCGCCAGTGCGCGGCCCATTTTGCCGTTGGCTCCGTTGATAAGTACTTTTTTCGGTTCGGTGTTCTTCATACAAAACGCTCCAACAATAATTCTACAATTTGCCGACCGTTCATAGCAGCACCTTTTAGTAAATTATCAAACGTAATAAAATAATGAATGATGTTTTCTTCTTCTACATCTTTGCGTAAGCGGCAGATAAATGTGGTTTCTTTGCCGCTGACTTCTTTAGGGGTAACGACGGCCGCGGAATAAGTTAAATGAGGAAATTGATTCCACGCATTTTTGATTTGTTCCAAATCGGCTTTTTTGTTTAACTTCACGCTTACGCCCAGCGAGTGGCAGTTTTCCACCCCCACGCGCACGGTATGACAATATACTTTTAAGTGGGGAATTTCCAAAATTTTGCGGCTTTCGTAAAGTCCTTTTAATTCCTCGCTCGTGTGTCCGTTGGGGAGTAATGAGCCGATAAGCGGTACGCAATTTTTTTCGTAATACGAACCGGGCGTATTGAAATCATCCAATAATTTTTTCCCGCCGCCGCTGATGGCTTGATACGAACAGAAAAATACTTCTTCAAAATCGTAAAATGGTTTTAAGGGTGCCAAACTCATCACCAAGCCTGTCGTCGTGCAGTTGGGGCTGGCAATCAGCGGCGTATCTTTGGTAATGGCGTGCGGGTTAATTTCCGGAATGACAAGCGGTACGCCGTCCGTCATGCGAAATTCGGACGACATATCTACGATAAATTTCACGCGGTTTTTGAGTGCGGGGGCTAATTCGCGGCTGACAGGATTGTCGGTGCATAATACCGCAATATCCAGCGCGGGAATTTCATCATTTCGTCCGAAAGTTTTGATTTCAAAAAGTTGTTTTACTTTTTGTAATTCGGCCAACATTTTTTGACCGACCATCCCGTTAATTCCGATAATACCTACTGTTTTCATACAGACCTCACTTAATCAGCCACGACGGGTTTGCCGTTTGAAATAACGTGTCTAAATGTTCTTTATGTGCGGCGGAAATTTCACCGAGCGGCAAACGTACGGTGGCAGAGCCAAATCCTAACTTTGCTAACATATATTTAATACATGTGGGGTTTGTTTCGGCATAGCAGGCTTTGATAAACGGATAAAGTTGCGCAAACAAGGCAAACGATTCTTTCGTCTTTCCCGCTTGAAATAACTGATAAATTTGCACGAAAGCCGGTGCAAACACGTTAGCCGCCGCGCTGATAATGCCCGAAGCGTTAATGGCCAAATATTGCGGAAATAAATCATCGTTTCCACACAAATAGTCTAAATTTTCAGTATAACTGACGGCCGTTTGCATGACGTGGGAAGCGTCGTAATCCGATTCTTTTATCCCTACGATTTGCGGCACATTGGCGAGCAAATCAGCCAGTACATTGTCCGGCAGTTTTAAGCCGGTGCGCCCGGGGATGTGGTATAAAATAATAGGCAACCCCACTTCGGCCACTGCCTGATAATGGGCAATTAGTCCGGCGGGATTGGGTTTATTATAATAAGGTGTAACCACCAAAACAGCGTCGGGATTGTATGGGGCAACGGCGCGCGTATTTTCTACGGCAACTTGCGTATTATTGGCTCCGGTGCCGATGATGATTTTGCATTTACCTGCCAAGCGCGGTACGCAAAAATCTAAAATTTGTTTTTTTTCATCCGCCGATAACGTCGGGGTTTCGGCGGTTGTGCCTAATAATACCACGCCGTCAATGTGCGCGGCGAGTTGGGCAGAAAGTAAATTTTCTAAGGCGGAGAAATCAATTTTCCCGTCGGGCAAAAAAGGCGTAGCCAATGCTGTAAAAATTCCATTAAACATAATCGTACCTATTATTAAAGAATAACTGCTCATATTTTAGCAATTTAATTGCTATAATTTAGATACTATTTTACAAAAGAGGAATTTTATGGCTGAAAACGAAAACGAAAAAAAAGAGGATACATTCTCTATCTTTGAAGATACCGATACCAGTTTGCCTACCGAACAGTGGGAGAAAAAGCTGAAAGAAAATGAAAAAACGGCAATTTTTACCAACGAGCCTGAGCCGCGTCATCCGTTACATTCGCGCAATATATGGTCCAGTTTAGTCTTGTTGACTTTTTTAATCTCGGCTTGTTGCGGGATATTTTTGGCGGTGCGCCCCGTTGAGAAATGCGAGACTGCTGCTCCTGTCAAAACGGAAGGAGAAAAAGAAGATAGCCCTTTGTTTACGGCTATTTCCAAGTCAAAATCGTCTAAACCGGGTATCGCCTGGATCAAAGTGCGCGGTGTTATTTCGCAAGATAATGATTCCGGTGCCTTTTCGCGCCCGTCAGGTGCGGGGGCTATTGCCAAACGCATTCGTCAAGCAGCAGAAGACAAAAACGTTAAAGCCATTGTGTTAGATATTAACTCCCCCGGCGGGACGGTGGCTTCCGTTCAAAACATTTATGATGAGTTGATAAAAGCCAAGGAACAAGGTAAAAAAATTGTGGCGCTTATGCGTGATGTGGCAGCCTCCGGCGGGTTTTATATTGCTATGGCGGCTGATAAAATCGTGGCCGAACCGGGTACGATTACCGGCTCGGTCGGTGTCATTATGCAAACAAGCAATGTAGAAGGTTTATTTGAAAAAATCGGTGTAAAAGTTATACCGATTACATCGGGCAAATACAAAGATATGGGTTCGTCTTTCCGTCCCATGACCGATGCCGAAAAAGCCTTATTGCAAGACATGGTAAACGATACGTACACCCAATTCTTTGCGGCTGTTAAAGCCGGACGTCCCAATGTAAAAGCGGAAGATTTAACGGAATATACCGACGGACGTGTGTTCACCGGGCAACGCGCCTTTAATTTAGGGTTTGTAGATAAACTCGGCGGCGAAGAGGAAGCCCGCAAACTGGCCGGAGAACTGGCCGGATTAACCGACCCGGAAATTATCAACCAACGCGGGGCGAACTTGCGTGAGTTTGTGTTCTCGCTCGGATCCAGTATGGAAAACCAAACTCTCGCCAAACAATTACAAACGCTTGCTACGCCCAGCGTATCGTATTTGTGGGTTAATTAACGGAGCGTTATGCATTTATTCAAATTATATTTTGATTATATGAACGATCCGGCAAAAGCGGTGCAAACGCTTTTACACGAACGTTCGTTTGCACTGGCGTGTGCGGGTTATTTTGTGGCCGCTTTAGGGTGGGTGTTGTTCTTTAATATCGGCGACGGATTATCCCCGGTTTCGTTAGTGGTTAAATTGGCCATTGTGTTTGCGGCCGAATTAACGGCCGGTTATTTTATCGCGTCGTTATGCGGATTGTTTTTAGATTTTTCCAACGTGCAAACGTCCCCCGCAAAATTGTTTGTACTGATTGGCTCTGCCGGATTTATTAAAAGCCTTTTGATTGCTTTTGCCCTTATTTCCGCGGCAGTACCTTCCGCGCATTTAGGGTGGCTGGCTCCGTTAGCCCTTTTAGGCGTGTTTGGCCTGCAACTGGGCTATTTGACGCGCGCGATTAAACGTGCCTATCACATTTCGTATAGCCGCGCTTTTGGGGCATGGGTGTTTACTGTTGTCCCGGTGATGGCGGTTGTCATGCTGACGGGTGTGTTTTTTGTATGGGCAATCATGTGGCTGTTCTCGTAAAATAGTTTGAGGAAAATAAAACGGCGCACTTAAAAAGTGCGCCGTTTTTTGTTTGAAATAAATTTTATTTTGCGTCCGGCCCCATGGCGGTTTTGACGTCTGCCCCCATCGGGGTAGGCATGCCTTGTGCATTGATGCATACAAGTGTTGTTTTGCCTTTGGTGCACAATTTGCCGTCTTGGTTTTTAATAGTGTTTTCAAATATAATTTTGATATCGGACGTTTCTAAAATTTTTGTATCTATCTCAATTACATCAGCGTAGCGGACGGGATATTTATATTCCACTTCTTGCCGCGCCACCACAAAGAATAATCCTTTTTTCATCAGGGCAGGTATGCTAAAACCTTTTTCTTGCATATATAAGGTGCGGGCTTCTTCAAAAAATTTTAAGTAGTTGCCGTAATAGACAACTCCGCCGCAATCCGTATCGTGATAAAAAATAGTTTTTTGCATAAAAATTCTCCGTTGCTACAAAATATCAATTAGATTTCATATAATAAATTATACTTGATTACGCGTAACAAAAAACCGCATTTACCAGTTATGTTAAAAACAGATGAAATTATTAAGCGGCTTAAAAACCCGCAACAATACCGTAAAGAGCAAGTGCAGCAGCAGGCACAAGATAATGCCTCGGTTCCACTTGAAAACAAACCGAAAAAACAGGCTAAACAAGGCCTGGAGGTTGTTTTGGGCGGCGCGGTGTTTTTGCTGGTGCTTGTAACGCTTTTCTTTTTAATTTTGTCTAAAAACCGGGCAGAAAATTTAACGGCCGCATTGGATCCTTCCCAACTGCAAGGGCTTATCGGACAAGAAGAATTTAATCCCAATACCGAAGTAACCTATGTGGAAATCCGCGAAGGGCAAAACCGCAACGTATCGGCGGCTAACTTGGGTTCTACGTTGCCTATTATCAGCCGTTTTAATTATAAAACAATGACGCCGAAAAATTACGAAATTATCGGTGCAGCCCCTTGGGCGTTGACAACTAACTTTGCCTCTAACTTGGACGATGCGGAAATGATCGGTTATCTGCTTTCTAATGACATTATGATCCAGGCATTTATTACCCGCCCGGATGTGGAGCCGTTACTTAATGATCCGCAATTATTGCTCGCCCTTACCGAAGATCAAGCCGGTATGGAAGAATTTTTTAATAACGAAACCGTAAAGGCCGTATTGGCTGATCCGCAACTGGTACGTACGGTAGCGGGTAGCCGGTTTATGAGTTATTTGCTTATCAGTAAAGCCGTTAAATACTATCGCGATCATCCGCAAGAGGCCGCTAACATTATCCGCCAACATCCGCAATTAGCCGCCTTGCGCCAAAATGAGGGCGTTGTAACTGCTGTAAAAGAAAACCCGTACTTAAAGAAAATTGCCGATATTTTGCTGGGCGCATCTGCGCAGTCTGCGGCGGCCAAACCGGCTGCCAAACCGACGACGACAACCCAGAAAACAACCCCCAAAAATACTAAAACTTCGCGTGCTTCAAAAAGCAAAACCAGAAAATAAAGTTGTGCGGGTTAAAATTTTTTGTTATAATATTTATGTCAGCAGTAACCGATTTTTTGCGGGCGTGGTTCAATGGTAGAACGCGACCTTGCCAAGGTTGAGACGAGAGTTCGATTCTCTTCGCCCGCTCCATTTAAAAACCCCGGGATTTATTCCCGGGGTTTTTTATGCACCATATTCCAGTCCAAAAGACCTATTTTTTCCTAGGCCCAAAAATCACTTGCATTGGGCCTAAATACCCTCGTTTTAACCCGTCAAATTCCCTACTATATAAGTAAGAAAACGCAGTAAAGGAGATTCTTATGAAAAAATTTTTAAGTTTAGTATTAGTAGCCTTAATCGTATCTGCGGTACAAGCCGCTCCGTCTTTTAGCACGATTCCTACCAATTCGCGCCGCCAAGAAATGGTGCAACGCTATGTGTCTAAACATTCGTTAGAATCCCGCTTCTGGGAAGCCGTAGATAAAGGGGATATCGCTTTTATTGATCAACTGGAAGATGCGGTGTTGCTTACCAAAACGGATAAATTCGGTAACAACTGCTTCCACCGTGCCAAAAACGCTGCTACGGTACAGGCCTTATCCGCCGCTATCCGCCGCATATATAAAGAACAAGCCCCGGGTATTTTACATGGTTTAATCAACCAGAAAAATAAAACGATGGACGAAACGCCGGCTCAAGCGCATTTAAGCGTAGGAAAAACGGATACCTTTGCCTTATTATTCGCCAGCGAAAAAGGTACTTTGCAAGCCAGTTCCGATTTGGCGGTGGCCATTTCTAAACTCCGCCCTACGATGCACTTAACCGGGCCGATTGCGATTTCTACTACGCTGGAAAAAGAACGTGTCCGTTCCCTGAGCCAAGATAAAGCGGGCCGCACCATCGCCCAAGTTGCTTTGGCCAACGCCAATCAACCCGGTATGGATAACGTGATCCGGTATTTCCAAGCCAACGCGCCCTACTTGTTCTAATTGAGATTTAATGTAAAAACACCCTGCTTTTCGGCAGGGTGTTTTTTGCTTGTGAACAAACTGTTATTTCGCGGGTGCTTTAGCGTGATTGTAATTTAAGAATTTAATGGAACTGGGCAAAATCACATCTTCCATTACGTCTAGCGCATACGAATCGGTCATGCCGGAAATGTAATCGGCGATAATCGTATCTAATTGGGTGACGTCTTGCTTATACACCTTTTGCATAGATTTCATGTAATTAGCAAAATTATGCGCGGTTTGTTTTCCTTCTTTTTCATAGCCGTCATAATCAAATTGATACCGGCCGAAAATGTGGCGGAAATACGTAAATAAATCGGCGATACACTTGCAAATCGTTTCCTTGCGTTGGCGCATTTGTTCGTTATCGTAAATGCGTTTGTAATTAAATACCCGCAATTTGGATAATAAATCAAACTTTTCATCCGAAAATCCGATACAATCTTTATCTTTGGAATGATTGATTAAATCTAAAGTAAGCGTATTGATGATTTCCCCGTTTTTCTCACCGAGTTCTTCGCGCACGTCTTGCGGGATATCTTCTAATGTAATTAAATCGGCCTTGATAGCGTCCTCAATGTCGCGTCCCAAATAGGCGATTTTGTCCGATAACCGTACAATACATCCTTCATAAGTAGAAGGCATTTGATTGCGCCCGAAGATTTTTTCCAAATCATTGGGGGTTTTGCCGGGGCGAAGTTGGTTATTATCATAATCTTCTCCGCAATGGCAGATGATACCGTCTTTGACCGCAAAAGTAAGATTTAATCCTTCCCCATAGTTGGCTAAATGCTCTACCACGCGGTAACTGTTCACTTCATGTAAAAACGGTTTATGGCCTTTGGGCAAACACATATTGATGGCCCGTTCTCCTTCGTGCCCAAACGGTGCATGACCGATATCGTGCCCGAGTCCGATAGCATACGCCATATCTTCGCTTAAGTCCCAATTTCCGCTTTTATTAAGCCCGCGGCAAATGGTGGCGGCAATCGTGGCCACGTGTAAAACGTGTTCAATGCGGGTGCAAATGTGGTCGTTATCGGGGGCAAAGAACACTTGCGTTTTATGTTTCAGCCGCCGAAACGGTAACGAGTGAATAATTTTCGTTTGGTCTCTAAAATACTCCCCGCGCAAATCGGACGTTAGCGGGTGGGTGCGGCGCGTATAAATTTCATCGGAAAACGGATTTTTAATCATAAAATTATGATACCATATATAAGAAGTCGCCCGCTACAATACAAGGAGAATTTTATGATACGCGCCCTTTATGCAGGCAGTTTTGATCCCGTTACGAACGGACATTTGGATATTATTACCCGCGCCGCTAAACTTTTTGGCGGGTTAACCGTGCTTGTTATGCAAAATACGAATAAAACATCGTTGTTTTCCTTACAAGAGCGGGTGGAACTGTTACGCCAAGTAACGGCTAATATCCCCGGGGTATGCGTAGAAACGGCAGACGGATTATTAGCCGACTATGCCCGTCAACATAACGTACAGATTTTAGTACGCGGGGTGCGCGGGCCGCAAGACATAGAGCCGGAACTCGCCGCGGCGCACTTTAATTCCCGATTCTATCCCGGGTTGGAAACCGTCTTTTTGCCGACTTCTCTGACGTGGAAATACGTTAGTTCGTCCTTGGTAAAAGAAGCCGCTGGGGCCGGGGGGGATATCTCTTCTTTTGTGCCGCAAGTGGTGGCCAAAGCGGTAAAAAGCAAGTTGGGCTAACGCTTAATCTGTCGTCGTAAAATCATAAAAACTTGCACAAGGCTTGTGGTTTTTGGTACAATAAATACGGAGCTAGTGATAAGGAGTATTTTATGTACTGTAGCCGTTTCAAGCGGAAGTACCAGTGCAAGCCCAAGCCGTACAGTAGTCGGCTTAAAGGGGCGGAATTACTGTTTCCTTTTTATCAGCCCATAGTGTTTTTAATACAAGATAGTTTTATAAATAAGTGCCTATTTCTAACTAGGCCCAAAAGACAAGAAAAATTAGGTCTTTTGGGCCTAGTTTTTTATGTGCTTTTTCGCAATAATATAAGAAAGGAGATCTTATGAGATCGTTAATCGCCGGATGTTTGAGTATTTGTCTACTCGTCAGCAGCGTGTCCCCTGCAATGGCGCAGGCGGTGACCGTTCCTGTTGAGATAGGCCGCGCTTTGGTAACGAGTGCCAATACCGGAAAATATGTAGCGGAAAGTTTAAAAGCCATCACCGAAATATACCAAGGGGCGTAT